>CAYGXH010000020.1:0-16084 GCA_964353675.1 uncultured Chlorobiaceae bacterium | reverse complement strand
TTTCTTTACGTAGGGAAATAACTCGTTGAGTGCGCGTCGCCTCTCGGATTCGGTTTTCGACATAATCATTTTTCGCAACCGGAAGAGCGGTTCCTCAGAACCTTTTCCGTAGAACATATGTTCGGTGCGGAACAATCCGATACCCGCTGCCCCGAACTGACGACCCTTCCGCGCATCCTCTGGCGTATCGGCATTCGTCCGTACACCCAGGTTACGCAGAGAATCACATAACATCAGAAAATCGTTGAAAAGAGTATTCTCTTCCGCTGCATCCATCATGGGCAGTTCACCGGCATAGACATTTCCCTTCGTACCGTTCAGGGTTATCCAATCTCCTTCACGGAATACCTTTCCGTCAGCAGTCATTTCCTTTTTTACGGCGTCGATGTGAACACCCCCACAGCCGACGATACAACATTTTCCCCAGCCTCGCGCAACGAGTGCCGCATGAGACGTCATTCCTCCGCGCGCGGTCAGAATTGCCTGCGCTACTCTCATTCCTTCGACATCTTCCGGATTCGTCTCTTCGCGTACCAATATCACCTTCTTGCCTTGTTTGTTCCATTCTACGGCGACGTTAGCCGAAAACACTATCTGCCCGGATGCACCGCCGGGACCGGCAGGTAATCCTTTCGCGAGGACCTTCTGACCAATTTCAGTCTTTGGATTAATAATCGGGTGCAGGAGCTCATCCAGTTGAGATGGCGTTACCCTCATAACTGCGGTCCGTTTATCAATGAGTTTTTCTTTCAGCATGTCAACCGCAATCTTCATGGCGGCAGGGCCATTTCTCTTTCCAACCCTGCATTGGAGCATGAAGAGCCGTCCTTTTTCGATTGTAAACTCGATATCCTGCATATCCCGGTAATGTTTCTCAAGTCGTTGCTGGTACTCAAACAGT
This sequence comes from uncultured Chlorobiaceae bacterium, assembly GCA_964353675.1. Lineage (GTDB taxonomy): Bacteria > Bacteroidota > Ignavibacteria > UBA10030 > SZUA-254 > CAYGXH01. The sequence goes on along the minus strand of CAYGXH010000020.1, from coordinate 15,183 downwards.
TCGCGGTACAGCGGTGGCATTGCCTTCTCGAGTGTGATTAAATCCTTATTGTGCTCCGATTTTGAATATTCATTGATCGGGGCAGGTGTGCGAATACCCGCGACGACATCCTCCCCCTGTGCATTGATCAAATATTCTCCATAGAATGCTGATTCGCCGTTTCCAGGATTACGCGTGAATGCGACGCCGGTAGCTGAATCTCCACCCATGTTACCGAAAACCATAGTCTGCACATTTACAGCAGTACCCCACTCATCAGGGATCTTCTCAATGCGTCTGTAACTGACGGCACGCTTTCCGTTCCACGATGAAAAAACAGCGCTGATCCCTCCCCATAATTGCTCCGAGGGATCATCAGGAAATTCTTTACCCAGGACTTCCCTTATCTTATCCTTAAAGAGTTTGCAAAGCATCTTCAGGTCTGCGGCAGTGAGATCGGTATCACCAGGATGACTTTTCTCACGCTTTAACTGGTTCATGATTTTTTCAAGCTGCTTCCGGATGCCTGATTCGTCATCTTTTGGCTCAATCCCGGCAGCTTTTTCCATAACGACATCCGCGTACATCATGATGAGCCGGCGATAAGCATCGTATACGAACCGCTCGTTACCACCGCTCTGTTTAATCAGGCCCGGTATTGTCGATTCGGTAAGACCTACATTCAGAACTGTTTCCATCATTCCGGGCATGGAGCGACGTGCACCGGAACGGACAGACACGAGCAGCGGATTATCCGAATCTCCGAATAATCTTCCCATCAATTTTTCAATTTTTTTCAGGCTTGCATTTATTTCTTGTTTCAGTCCTTTCGGATAAGTTCTCCGATTTTTATAGAAATAGGTGCAAACTTCTGTTGTAATGGTAAATCCAGGAGGGACGGGAAGTTTGAGATCTTTGTGTCCTGCCATTTCAGCGAGATTTGCTCCTTTACCGCCCAGAAGATCCTTCATACTTTCCCTGCCGTCAGCTTTCCCTCCACCAAAAAAATAAACAAATCTATGTGCCATAACTTGCACCTTACTGCCTTTCCTTGCTTTTATGAATGCTGTATTGTTAATAAAAACTTGTTTCTTATCATCGTCGTCAACGGATTATCGGAATCCTTCATCCTTTCCGGATGCCATTGGAGCAGAATGCCGAATGGCAGGTTTCTGTCTAATTCCATTGCTTCAACGATCCCATCATCTGCACGCGCCGTAATCTTTAATCCAGCGCCGGGAACATCCACCCCCTGGTGATGATGTGAGTTTACCGTCCCGCCGATGACACCTGTGGTTGCATACAACAATGACGATTGATCGATCGCAATCGGGTGATAATTTTCTGTTTTTCCGACGGTTCTGTGCGATCTGTATCCGGCTTCTTCTATGTCAGGGAAAAGCGTCCCGCCCAAATGGACATTGACGAGCTGCATTCCCCGGCAAATTGCGAGCAAAGGCATTTGCCTTGCCAGCGTTTTATCGACTACCCTTCGTTCAAAATCATCGCGTTTCGGATCGACATCTTTTATCCGTTGATGATTAGCGGGTCCGTTATAGGACGACGGACCAACATCGTTCCCGCCGGAGAGTAGCACGCCCTGACATCGGTCGAGTTCATTCAGATTGTCGGATACATAGGAGAGCTTTACGACCTCGACCTTTGAATTCCCTTTCATGAGCCAGTCAATGTAAAATTTAAATTTATCCTCTGAAACCATCGTATCCGTAACAGCGATTTTCATATAATGAACTGATCTATTTTTTCATGGAGAATTTGTGACAATGCATCTTCGCCCTGAACGATAACTGCTTCAATAACAAGGCAGAGGGAGAGTTGCAGAGGAAATGCCGGTGGCACTCTGAGTGATTCCAGACGAACCGCATCCTTTTCAGTAGTAACAACGAAATCCCCCTTCGTAGTTTCCAGGCTCTGCCGGATCGTGTTCAGGTCCTTCTCTCTATATAAATGGTGATCGGGGTATTCATGAAACGCCAGGATTTCTATCTCAATATCTCTCAAAGTGGACAACAGACTCTTCGGATTGCCGATGCCAGAGAAAATAACACACCGTTTCCCTCGCATCTGATCTACCGAGTAAGATTTGTCTGTTGTCAATGAACGAAATCTATTAACTTTATACCTCATTTCAACCCTGCGCTCATCAGGCATCCAAGCTTCATTCTTTTCAGCACGTGAACGAATTAGCACATCCGCACGCCGCAGAGAGGATATGGGCTCTCTCCTTCGACCTGCTGGCAGAAGCGGAATATCAGTAAGTTCCTGTGTTCCGTCGATTATGACAACATTAACATCCCTTCCCATCGACCGATGTTGAAAGCCATCATCAAGAATGAAGAGTTGCGGTTTATATCGCTTCATAGCAAAATCGGCCGCGATTGCTCTCTTCTCGGCAACGACGATTACAGCCCCCGGAAACTTTTTCGCGATCTGATACGGTTCGTCACCAGACGAAAGAGCGCTCCCGCTGATGTTCACCCCGTCAGAGACGACCTGCATACCGCGCGTAAGACGCTTGTAGCCTCGACTTATAACGCAAGGTCTTATTCCTTTTTCCATGTACCGTTTGACCAGATACTCGACGAAAGGAGTCTTACCTGTACCGCCGGCGGTAATGTTCCCCACTGAAATGACAGGTATGGGCGAACGAAATACCGGCATAAGCCCGACATCATACATCATGTTTCGGAGAGAAATTCCGATTCCGTATAACCAGGAAAAAGGGATCAGTAATGTCGGTAATAATGCCATATACGTTTACGACACATACGATAATATTTTTTCCGCGACACGCTTCGACGCACCTTTTGTACCAAGTCGTTCACGAATTATCCCGAGTTTTTGGGATATTTCCTTCCGACGCCGATCATTCTCAACCAGAAACCTTATCTCACGCACGATTCTATCCGGTCTGACCTGCGTCTGTATAAGTTCCGGAACTATAGTTTCCCCCACTACGATATTAACTAATCCTATATTTTTAATTTTCACGAGCAGCCGGCCTATAAGATACGACAGCCACGACGTCCGGTAGACGATGACCATCGGAGTTTGATAGTAACCAATTTCCAGTGTTGCAGTCCCGGAGGTCACAATCGCGCAATCGGAATTTTTCATGAGATCATAAATGGCATGCTGGACGATCGTTACGGGGAAATCATTCCTGAGAAAAGATTTTACGTAGTCGACATCGATAGCCGATGAAACGCCGACTGCCGTCTGCATTCCGTAAGTGTTATTGAGAATACGTGCAGCTCCCAGCATGGAGGGGAATATTTTTTCGAGTTCCTGTCTCCGGCTTCCCGGAAAGAGCCCAAGTATAAATTTTTCGTTCTCAAGACCGAAACGTGTACAAAATTGTTTTCGATCGAGGGGTTCGGTGAAAACCTCAAGCAAAGGGTGTCCGACAAATTCAACATCAACGCCCTTTTTTGCATAGAATTCGACTTCAAACGGAAAGACAACCAGCATGGCATCAACATTTACCTTTATTTTATCTATGCGCCCGGGATTCCACGCCCATACCTGCGGACTTATATAGTAAATAACCTTTATACCTTCACGTTTCGCCCGTTCGGCAAACCGCAAATTGAATCCGGGGTAATCGATGAGGAGAACAATATCAGGACGCCTGATTTTCAGCAGTACCGACAATGTTTTCTCAACAGATTTTATGACGGGGAGATTTTGTAGAACTTCCCAGAATCCCATTATGGCAACTTCGCGAACGTGGTAGATCAATTCCATACCCTCGGCGTGCATCTTATCGCCGCCGATGCCGTAGATCATGCAATCGGGCAGAGATTTTTTTAATTCGCGGACAACACCCGCGCCATGAAGATCTCCTGAGGCTTCACCCGCAATGATCAGTATTCTCTTTACGCTACTGCCTGACATACCACAAAATTACCATGCTGAGAATGAGAATTCCTATTGCCTGCAGTGTTCTTTTCTCGGATCCGAGTCCTTTCCTCCAGGAAAGTTCCGGCTGGGGAAGATCCGATTGCCTATACTTCTTCAGTGTCGGGACGAAGCGCGGAACCGATCGGACGTACTGGAGGTACTGTTCTCCGAATTTTTTCAGTAACGCTTCTTCCTCAAGACTAACAACGAGAGTATATTGAAGATAGAAGTATATCAAACCGATGACCGCGAGCACCGGCGTATTTGCCATGATCCCAATTCCGAAATACATCATGATATTACCCAGGTACAGCGGATTGCGAACGTACGCAAAGGGACCAACCGTCACGAGGAATGTCCCGCCGACGGGTCCCGTAGTTCTCGTCTCACTGCCTGCAATCGCTACGCCCCACAACCGTCCACATTCACCGGCGATAACTAGGAGAAATCCTACAGCCATACTCAGGATCGTCGGCCTGGCTATAAATGCGATAATAATGAGGTACGGAATCGGGGTATAACTCCGATAGCGAAATAACCGCTGACGAAAATCCACCTATCCTCCAATGAAAATATCACGGCAGGCAAGCTGCGCCTGTCGTCTTTTTTTTAATCTTGTTTTACCCGTGAGGGTCTTTCCACTCGTTTTATATTTCAGGAGACGGAGCACATCGGAAAACGATCCGTACTCAGTATGCGGAATTTTTTCCTGACGGCAGAAATGAAGCAATTCATCCTTCGCGAACACAACATCGGCATATCTTACCGGACAGCGGTCCGAGTATCCCTCGCCGACGTAGACTATGAAATCCTCATCGGCACTGCCTGTCAGCATGATATTTCGTTTACAACATGCACACCGGTCGCATTCTTCATCCGTAAGTGGAAAGGAGAGACTGAGAGTGATCATCCCATCACGGCCTCTGGGAATCAATTCCAGATGGTTTGCGTAGAAGGGAATGGGCTGAATTCTGTTGTGTTCCAATATTTTTTCAATGTAATAATCCAACCCGTCGCTTACAATGCAGCACACAAAACCGCTTTTTTCACAAAAAAGAAAAAAATCCTTTACCGAAGAATCGATCTCCTGCTTCCGGATGAACTCATCAAACTGTCCGGCTTCAATTTCTCCGCACGCTTCTGATTCCAGGCGGAAGCAGGAAGTTGCGGAGATAATACCGCGGCGGTAATCAGCAACATATGATTGACATATTGCGCCGCCAAACTTCACGAAGAGCACGTCACCGACATCGTTTTTCGTGATAGTTCCGTCAAAATCTATAAATATCTTTACCATCGGACACGCTGGAGACTTTCCCCGGAGGAAATAAAAGTGCTTTTATTCAATTATTTACTGTAGCAGAACGGATTCGCGCTTCTTCATTGAAACGGACCGTAACGATCTTCGAGACGCCTTCCTCTTCCATTGTCACGCCATATAGGGCCTGTGCTGATTCCATTGTGCGCTTGTTGTGGGTGACTACTATAAATTGCGTATTATCGGAAAATTTCTTCAGAATCTTTGTAAACCGATCGATATTGGAATCATCCAGCGGGGCATCAACTTCATCCAGTATGCAGAAAGGACTCGGTTTGACGAGGTAAATTGCAAACAGGAGTGCAATCGCAGTCAGCGTCTTTTCTCCTCCCGACAGGAGATCGATTGATGTCGGCCGTTTACCTCTCGGTTTTGCGATAATCTCGATACCAGCCTCGAGCGGATCGACACCCTCCTCGAGTTTCAGGTCACATTCATCCCCCTCCTGGAAGAGTTCTTTGAAGATCGTAATGAAGTTTAACCGGATTTTAGAAAAGGTTTCAGAAAATTTACGCTGGGCTGTTGTATTGATTTCGTCGATCGTATTCAACAGGGTCTTCTCCGCATCCAGGAGATCATCCCGTTGCTGGCTGAGGAAATTCAGTCGTCCACTCTCGCTGTTGAATTCATCGAATGCGGCAAAATTGATTGCCCCCAGGATACGAATTCGCTCTTTCAAATTCCGCACCTCTTCACGCAGGTGCGCAAAATCGACCCATTCGTCCTCGGGATAAGATTTTAAAGTCAGTGTAAGTTCAAATTCCTCTTGGGCACGCTGACAAATGTGATCAATATTCGATCTGATTTCAGAGATTTTCATCTCCAGGTCATGCACCGTCTCAACGGAATCGTCGTGGAGCCTCCGCTCATCTTTAATTCTCAATTCTATTTCATGGAGTTCATTCCGTTTATCTACATAGAGGATATTGATCTCCTGTTTTCTGCCCTCGATCGCATTATATTCGTTCCGCACTCCGGCAAGATCCTCATCGAAGTGTGCGACATCCTCCATCAGTCTTGTGATATCGACTTCAGCACGTGAGATTTCTTCATCACGGCGGATAAGTGTCAGGCGGATATCATCCACGCGGGCATTCGATCGCTCGATGTCGCGTGTGATCGTGTGCTCTTCGCTCTGGAGAGTCACAAGTTTTATTTCAATATCGTTGACAGCCTTCCCCTTATCGTTCCATTGACTCTCTATGGTATGCAGTTCGGCGGCCAGTTCTTCAGCATGCAGGTCATCGCTATGTTTTTTTGCTTCCAGATCTGCAATTTCGTTATTAAGGATTCCGCATGCATCCCGGAGACTCTCAACTTCCTTACCGAGAAGCCGGACTTCCTCATCATTCCGCTCGATTCCCTCGTATGAATGTTTCTTTTCGAACTCAAGCTGTGCAATTTTCATCTCGATGCCGGCCATCTCCTTCTCGAACGCTTTAACGGTACCCCGTTCTGCCTCAAGCGTAGTCCCATCATGGATTTTTTGCAGCGAATTTCCTTCGTCCGTTAAGCCCGAGATACGGGACTGGATCTCCGTTATCTCCTTCTCAAGATCTGCAATCTGGGATTTCTTACCAATGAGACCACCTTCATCGATTCTCCGGCTCCCGCCTTTCATAAAACCGGATGTTGTGACTATCTGACCTTCGGTGGAAACCCAGCGGACACCGACCGTCTGTCTGGCGAGCCGACCTACATCATCCGATTTCTCGATGATCGCGACATCGTCCAGCAGGAATTGGATGAGGGGCCGGTATATTTTTTCACAGTGGACGATATCTGATGCCCATACCCAGGAATCGGCTTTCATCCGCCTTTTCCGGGATATTTTCGGCACCCATTCGAGACTCACGAACGCTGCCTGTCCGCGTTTTCGGCTCTTCAGTTCCTCGATGGCGGCATAACCATCTTCGGTGCGCCTGACCACCAGAACGTGTGCGATTTCGCCCAGGGCAGCTTCCACCGCGATTCGGTATTTTCCCTCCGTGTGAATAATATCAGCCACGGTTACGATGTTTTTCTCTTTCCACCCCGCATGCCGTAGGAAGTAGAGCACACCTTCAGTAGAACCCTCACTTCCCTCGATCATTTTATTGAGGAATTCAATTTTTGAAACTTTACGCTCTAGATCATGCTCCAGGTTGCCGACTTCCCTGCGGATATCCTCTGCCCGAAGTCGCAGGTTTTCCTTTTCCTGCTGTTTTGAGGATAGATGTACTTCCGCCTCTGCAAACCGCTTTCTGAGGTCGCGATCCATCAGGGTCAGTGATTTGATTTCCTCTTCAACCCTGGTAATATCTTCGCGGTAAAGAGTATTTTCTTCCGTAGAGCGGTCAATCCGGCCCCGGAAATTATCGGCTCGCGCCTTTGCCCGGTCAAGTTCTCCGCGTTTACCGATTATATTTTGTGCAGCTGCAAAAATATTTTCCTTAAGACACCTGTGTTCGTCTTTTTTCTCTTCGAGGGATTCCGTCAGTATACGGTATTCATCCTTAATCTTCGCAAATACGCTGTCAATTTCCCCTAGTTCGCTGCGGCACTCTTCCAACCGCTGCGCGAGGGATATCTTTTCCTCTCCGACGATCCGTTCCTGATTGTTCAGATCGTTTTTCTCTTTTTCATACCTTTCGATGTTGACAACCAGTGAATTCTTCCGTTCCTTCGAGATAAGAATTTTTTCTTCGAGCTGGTGTATGCGCTCGTAGGCAGCCGTCGAATCACGTTGAACTTCTTCCAGCTGATTTTCAAGATCGGTCAGCGTCGAACGCAGCTGATCTATCCGATCTTCCTGTTCCTTCAACGCAGTGTCTATTTTTGTCCTGTCTGCGCTTGTTAAATTGAGCCGCTCTTCAAGAGGTTTCACTTTTGCATGAAGATAGGCATATTCCCTCTCGAGAAGGTCAATTTCAAGAGCCTTGAGTCGTCCCGACACTTCATTGTATTGTTCTGCCTTTTTCGCCTGTCTCTCAAGGGAGCTTACTGTCTTTTGGATCTCCTTGACAATATCATTTACACGCGCAAGATCCTGTCGTACGTCCTCCAGTTTCCGGATGGCTGCCTTCCTGCGAAACTTATACTTGGTCACACCGGCCGCCTCTTCGAACAGTCTCCTGCGCTCGTCTGTCTTGTCGCTGAGTATCGTTTCGACCATCTTCAGCTCGATTACGGAGTAAGCATCGCTGCCCATGCCCGTATCCATAAAGAGGTCCACGATATCTTTCAGTCGGCACGGGACCTTATTCAGGAGGTATTCGCTTTCCCCCGACCTGAATACGCGGCGTGTTATTGTCACTTCCGAGTAATCCGTCGGAAGAATTCCTTTTGTATTTTCAATCGTGAGCGATACTTCCGACAATCCGAGCGGTTTTCGTAACTTTGTACCATTGAATATCACATCTTCCATCTTATCACTCCGGAGGGTACTGTAGCGTTGCTCGCCCAGTGCCCAGCGAATCGCATCGACAATGTTTGTTTTTCCACACCCATTGGGACCGACGATGGCAGTCACCCCTGCATCGAAGTTGAGGTTGACCCGCTGCGCAAACGACTTAAATCCGATGATTTCAATTTTGGACAGGTACATAGGTCTTCTTCATCTGGGCTGAGTCATTGTTTTTATAAGATACTCGACATGAATGGTAGCGGAATGTGTGTAATCAATGTAACTGTAAAATGCCGCGCCGACGATTAAAAGCAACAGGAAACCGACCGCATAAACCTTTAATGGAATAACATCATAAATTATCGAAATACCTTTAAGCAACCGCAGTAATATCCACAGAATGATAACGCCGAGAAGTATGAATACGGGCACTACGTACATATCGGTTTCCATGAGGCGGAGTAAAATCATACTCACCGGAATAAGGATAATCGACGGCAGCATTGACCAAATTGTAATAGTGAAAGCGTTATACAGATAGACGCGTGTTTTGACTATCATGGAAAATATTCTGACGAATGCAACAAGCAGGAGAAGCTTGAAAAAACAGAATCCCGAGAAAACGAGGATAAACTCGGGAGGATTCCATGCCAGATAGATGAAACGTTCTTTCAGTACATCCGGCATGAACTGACTGATTACATTATCGAGGAGAATATTGGACCGGTAATGAGTAAAAATACTTGAAAAGACGATCGCCCAGGTAACCGAAACAACGATAGCGAGAAAAAAGGAATGGCTGATGGGCAGGATCCGCTGATCGCGCACATCGGCGAAGAAGTTATACGTCCGTAATAATGAACGGTTAATACCGTCCCTGAAACGGCGGTTTGCATTATAAAGAAACGCCAGTGTGATCAATACGATGAATCCGGCTATAACATAGATGAGCGGTGTGTGTGATGAATAGTTGCCAACCGGCAGCGCCTGCACTTTCTCTTCCTTGAAGAGAGTGCGAACGTAATTAAATCCTGTTCTTTTCTCTCGCGAACTATTAACAATCCCCATCGTGCAGAGGTACGGATCGGACGAGCGCGCAGTGAGAGCCGGGCGATCGGAATACCAATCATTATATGACCAGAAGATACCACCCGCAATCTTCGTCTCCACCATCATATTGTAAAAAAGGACTGCGTAGCGTGACTGATATTCCATTGAGAACGGATCGCTGTAACCGTTCTTATTCCCAGGTTCGACGACCGTACCATAGCGAGCCACTATAACCGGCTTCTCTGTGAACCGGTTCTTGTAGTAATTCAGCGTCTCACGGTACTGTTTACTTTCTTCCCCGTAGCTGTTTAAACCTATAATATCGACATACTCATAGCACTGATTATTAATTCCCGATGAAGCAAAGTACACGTAACGCTTATCGAGCGCCTTGATGACGTTTCGCAAACCGTTGATGAACTCACATGCATTGGGTTGATCAATTTCAAATTCGTCTCCAATGCCCCAGGCAAGTACGGAAACATGGTGACGATCCCTGTTTACCATTTCTTTTGCAAAACTTGTAACTAAGTCCTGGAAATTCTCCTTCGAAAAAAAATCATACGGCACGTGTATGACCGGTACATCTTCTAATACGAGCAATCCGTACCGATCGCACAAATTCAACATATAGGGATGCGGGGGATGACGAAAACGGATAAGGTTGGCACCCAGTGTCGCGATCGAGGCGATGTCCCTTTCCATAATCTCGTATGTCATTGCAGAGCCGAACGTCTCATGATCCTCATTCCAGAGAATACCCTTGAGCATCATCACGGAATCATTAACGGCAAGGTTTCCGTTCTTCCATTCAAGAGAGCGGATTCCGATATCGAGTGAGTATTCATCAATCAGAACGATTTCCTTATTCACAACTCGGATGATCTGACACTTGAGAATATAGAGATCGGGCGCCGCCGGAGACCAGAGTTTTGGAGCCGTAAGGGGAATATCGATCTTTTGGGATATCGATTTTTTTGCCCGGGGCGTGATGGGGATAATACCACTCCGACCTGCAAGATCTCCCTGCAGTTTATCATATATTTCGCACTGTACGGCTATGACGGATCCGGATTCTGTCTTTTCTATGGATTCACGGTCAGAGATTTCAGCCTGTACAACAATGTTCGCCGCTTTTCGATCAGGCTGTAAGGTCGATACCACACTTACATCTTCTATGGACAATTTGGGTGTTGCAAGTAAATATATATCACGGAAAATTCCGCCATATGACCGCAGTCCGCCCACAAGAGATTCAAGCGGCAAAGTAGATGTGGGATTCAAATCGTTATCGACTACAATATTAATAACATTCTCATTTCCCACCTGCAGTACATCTGCGGGAATCCGAAATACAAACGAGGTATAACCGCCCACATGCCGACCGATGAAATTGCCATTAATCGTCAATTCAGACTGGTAGCTTATTCCGTATGCCACGAAGGAGAATGCATACTTTTCGATCATAGCGGATGTAACTTCAAACTTACGCTGGAATGTGAGTGTTCCATTATATGTGTATGCATTGGGTATTTCGACGGTGTTCCATGATTCACCATCAAAAGAGTAATTCCATGGTCCCGCTAGGTCTATTTTAGTACGGGTGGGAGAATCGGGAAAAAGGGCAGCATCCGCACCCAGAGGCGTGGGCTTACCGTTCACGTAAAACTTATGGGTCGACAGGACAGGTAAAAGCTGTGAAAATACGCTGGAAATAAGAAAAAAACTCAATAATGCCGGCATGAGAAATAACCGAAGAGAGGCCGTATATGCCCGCGAGGATTTTCTTATATGCTTAATTTCCAAAAGTGGATGGAGACAGCAACTGAATTTCAACGGCACTTTATCGGCAAATTTTCAAAAAATCAAGACAATATAATAAAAAAATGTCCGGAATGCAATGATAATTCACACTATTCGAGTAATTATATGAAAAAATACCTTACATAGCCATTATATCGATAATTACCTTATGCAAAAAGACGCATTACATCGGCTGCAGCGCGGGCAATAGCTGCAAAGTTTTCGGATTTCAGACTGGCCCCTCCAACCAATCCGCCGTCTATATCCGCTTGTGTAAAGAGGGATGAAGCGTTTTTTTCATTCACACTGCCGCCGTAAAGGATAATCATTCCCTCAGCGAGAGGTTTGGAATATTTTTTTCTTATGATTTCCCGTATGAGCCGATGCACTTCATTTGCCTGCTCGGGAGTCGCATTTTTCCCTGTCCCGATTGCCCATACCGGCTCGTAAGCGATTATGGTTCTTTGCACATCCTCTGCCGTCATGTCATGGAACACTCCTTCTACCTGCGCCGTAACGATGGTGGGTGTACTTCCGGCTTCTCTCTCCGCGAGCGTTTCGCCGACACAGACAATAGGAATCAGGTTTTCCTTGAGTGCTGATTTGATCTTTGCGTTAACAAAAGCATCGCTCTCCTTAAAATACTGTCTGCGTTCCGAATGACCCACAATAACGTATTGACATCCGGCGCTTCTGAGCATTGCACCCGAAACTTCACCGGTGTACGCTCCGTCACTGTGCTGAGACATGTTCTGTGCTCCCAGTGCGATTTTCGAATCCTTCAATAATGAATACGCGACAGCAAGCGAGGGAAATTGCGGGCAGACGACGACACCAACGTCATCAATTGTACTTTCCAAACTTTTTTTAAGCTCGCTGATGAGAACGACTGTCTCGTGAAGATCCTTGTTCATCTTCCAATTACCGACGACAACTTTCTTACGCATATGAAATCCTCAATTCCCTCAAGTGTGAGACTGCAGTTTTTATTAATGAATATGGATTGTTATTTCCCGCATTAATGGAAGTCTTCCTCCTCCAGTGTACAAGCATCATATAGCACAGTGGAAAAACCGGTCTTACCGCCTGAAGTTGTTTGCTATATGTTGAATCTGCTTAAGGTGGTTCATGTCGTGACCGGCATAGAGAAGGACCATACGTTCGACTGTCTCTCTACCGCGCTCCTGATGGATCCCGTGGCGTTTCCAAGCAGATGATTTGAGGGATCGCAGCAAATGGACATTTGCCCTTCTGAGGACAGAAAACGTTGCGAGTCTTTCCCTGCCGTCAGCAGTATGGTATGTCAGGTTTTTTGCCCACTTATTCTGATCATACGATTCGATTTTCGATCCAGGTTCAGATAAAATCTTCCTGAGCCGGTATCCAAGAACTATCTCACCGTCGGCGAGGTGTGCAAGAATTTCAGCGATCGACCATTTTTTCTTTGCGGGAGATTGTTTCATCTGCTTCGCCGACAGCCGGCTTATCGCCCGTCTTATCCCTGCAGTCGTTGATTCCAAGACCTCAAGCGGTTCTTTGTCGACAACGTACAGCAGGAGTCGTTTAGTGTAATTTCTCATATGTGGTGTTGCTTTTTTCTTCATAACCATTCCTCACTTTGTGATTGCACTTGTTACTTTCTCTGCAGCATCCTGAAAACTCGTCGCGACAGAAAAATTCAGCACGGAGTCAGCCAGAATCTTGCGTGCTTCTTCGGCATTGGTGCCTTCCAACCGAACTACAATAGGCAAGCTGACGTTCAGCTGTCGAACAGCTTCCACAACACCATTCGCAACCCGATCGCAGCGTACAATCCCGCCGAAAATATTGATGAGGACCGCCTTTACGTTTTTGTCCGACATAATGATTCTGAATCCGTTGGACACAGTTTCCACATTTGCACCGCCTCCGACATCGAGAAAGTTTGCAGGCTCGCCACCCGCCAGCTTGATTATATCCATAGTTGCCATGGCAAGACCGGCGCCATTGACCATGCAGCCGACATTTCCGTCGAGTTTGATGTAATTGAGGTTATACTTAGACGCCTCAATTTCGAGCGGTTCTTCCTCGTCAAGATCGCGCATCGCAACGATATCGGGATGACGGTAGAGCGCGTTATCATCGAAATTCATCTTCGCATCGAGAGCGATGATCTGTCCGTCGGTGGTAAGGACGAGTGGATTAATCTCAGCGAGTGAAGCATCTGATTCGTCGTAGGCGCGATAGAGTGCGATGAGGAACTTAACAAAATTTTTCAGCGCATCACCTGTGAGACCAAGACCAAAAGCAAGTTTTCGTGCCTGGAATTCTTTAAAGCCGAGAGCCGGGTGAACAGTTTCCTTGAGAATTTTTTCTGGCGCTTCTGCGGCAACTTTCTCTATTTCTACTCCGCCCTCTGTAGAAGCCATCACAACGTTCTGTGATTTGGCGCGGTCCAGGGTGATTCCAACATACAGCTCTTTCGCTATTGAGATACCCTGTTCGATGAGAAGCCGCTTCACGATCTTTCCTTCCGGTCCTGTCTGATGTGTAATGAGACGCATCCCCAGGATCTGAGAAGCATACGATCCGATTTCTTCCGGATTCTTCGCGAGTTTTACGCCTCCACCCTTCCCCCGCCCGCCTGCATGTATCTGCGCCTTCACGACCCACATACTGCCCCCGATATTTTCTGCAGCACGTACCGCATCGTCGACGGAAAAAGCGACGCCCCCTCGTGGAGTCGCTACACCGAACTTTTTTAGTATTTCTTTTGCCTGGTATTCATGAATTTTCATTTCTGCTCCTGAGCATATTTTCCCTTACACTGTATCTATTCATAAAGATGCAGATTTACTCGGCACACTTCCTCATTTCATTTTTGTAGCTATAGATTTCGCCTGCAGGAAGAGGAGCAGGTAATCCTGTCCGCCCGCTTTGGAATCCGTTCCGCTCATATTGAAACCGCCGAACGGATGAGCACCTACCATCGCGCCTGTGCACTTCCGGTTAAGATAGAGATTACCGCAGTGAAATTCTTTTTTGGCTCTCTCCAGCTTGCGCTTATTCTTTGAATATATTGCACCAGTCAGTCCGAATTCGGTATTGTTGGCAATCTCGAGTGCAGAATCAAAATCACGCGCTCTGATGACGGCAAGTACCGGCCCGAAGATTTCTTCCTGGGCAATGGTCGCCTTCGGGCTGACATCAGCGATAACCGTCGGCTGCAGGAAGTATCCTTCGCCCTGCGCTGGTTTGCCGCCGGCAATCAACCTTCCGCCTTCACGCAATCCTTTTTCGATGTACTGCTGAATTTTTTCCATCGATCCCTTATTAATGACGGGACCCAGATAATTGCCCATGATTTTTGTTGGTCCGACAGTTATCGATTCGACGCGTGCCCTTACTAGTTCTAAAAATTCATCGTACACTCTTTCATCAACTATTGCACGGGAACATGCTGAACATTTCTGACCCTGGAATCCGAAGGCAGAGACAACAACACCGGCTGCAGCTTGTTCCAGGTTTGTCTCGTGGTCAACGATGATGGCGTCCTTACCGCCCATTTCCACCACAACACGCTTCAGCCAGATCTGACCCGTCTGAACCTTCGCAGCTTCCTGGTATATGTGGATGCCAACCTCCTTCGAACCGGTAAACGAAATAAACCTGGTTTTAGGATGCCGCACAAGAGTATCACCGACTGCCCCGCCGGGTCCGGTTACATAATTTATAACACCGGCGG
>CAYGXH010000019.1:0-16345 GCA_964353675.1 uncultured Chlorobiaceae bacterium | reverse complement strand
GACATTTGCAGGACGGTCTGGAGTTTTGCCCGTCGTTGCCCACGGCTTGGGGAGTTTATGTTTTTTCGGATCATAATCTGGGAAAACTATCTTCTCCATCATCTGGCCGAGAGCACCGTCGGTGAGAATCAACACCGGATTCCTGTACTTTTCTGCAAGATCAAATCCGAGGTAAACAAAATCGGCCATTTCCTGGACGCTTGCAGGTGCGAGAACGATAAGATGGTAATCACCGTGGCCGCCGCCTTTTACGGATTGAAAATAATCACCCTGTGCCGCCTGGATGGTTCCGAGTCCGGGACCGCCGCGATTGACGTTCATCAGGAGGCACGGCAGTTCTGCGCATGCGATATAGGAGATCCCCTCCTGCATCAGACTTATACCCGGGCTTGATGACGTGGTCATGGCGCGCGCGCCTGCACCTGCTGCGCCATAGATCATGTTTATCGCAGCAACTTCGCTCTCAACCTGCATTACTATCATGCCCCGCTTCCTACCCTGGTCTGCAAGGTATTCGATTACTTCTGACTGTGGTGTAATGGGATAACCAAAATACACATCGCAGCCCGCCAGGATGGCAGCTTCTGCAGCAGCTTCATTTCCTTTCATCAACCGGACTTCACTCATACGTCTATCCTTCCTTTCCCGCCCGGTGATCTGGCTTCATCAACCGAGACGCGGATGTCGCTCTTAACCTTCGAAATGACGGCAAGCGGTTCTTTATCCTTCTTTTTCGTTTCACGGTACACGGTGATGACTGCATCCGGACAAACAAGAGCACAATTCACGCACCCTGTACAGTTATCCTCGATTAAAACTGCATAGTGGTAACCTTTCGCGTTTATCTCCTTGGACATCGCCAGGCTCTCCTGAGGGCATGCTTCAACGCACAACTCACACCCCTTGCAGGTTTCAATATCAATTTTTACCGTTCCATGTATCGCCATAACTGTTCCTCGAAATAATTTGTAATTTTCATTATAATCAACAGCGTATCTTTCGATTACCTCGTTCAGCAGTTTTTACGATAACCCTATTCTGAGAATCGATTTTTACTTTGCAACCTGTTTAACGGCCCAATCCAGGGCATCCTGGAGCATTTTCTGTGAAGGTTTTTTGATAAAATCGGTATCAACCAGAGATTTTGTTACGGCACGTGCATGCTCAATATCTTTTTTCGCCTTGTGGTATGCTTCGTCCCTTGTTATGTTTATTCTTGCAACGCCATCCTTTATCGCTTGCATTGCCACGTCGGCCGCTTCAACAGGGAAAACGTCGGCTTCATCCATTTTTGGTACAATGTCTTCAGGATTTATCCCGCGTCTCTCGCCAAAATCTGCCAGAGAGTGCGCCGCGGTGATTGCCATGGCGTCGGTAATTTTTCTTGACCTGACAATCAGGGCGCCTTTGAGAATTCCGGGGAAACCAATAGAGTTGTTGACCTGATTCGGGAAATCGCCTCTGCCCGTGGCTACGATGTAAGCGCCCGCTTCCTTTGCAGCATAGGGATAAATTTCGGGGACAGGATTCGCACATGCAAAAACTATTGATTTCTTTCCCATCAGTTTAACCCAGCTTTGCTTCACGGTATCGGGGCCGGGAGTGGAAAGCGAAATCAGTACATCTGCTCCCTTCATTGCCTCTTCGATGTCCTTAACCTTTTTCGGATTTGTTTTTTCACAAAGTTCCCATTTCCTGTAGAACCGCGGATCGGCTTTTATATCATCTCTCCCAACGTGCAGAGAACCTTTTGTATCGAACAAAATCATCCGCTCGGGATCTCCCCCGTCTGTAATGATGAGTCTCGCAATAGTTGTATTTGAAGCGCCCGCGCCGAAGAAGACTATCTTGACTTCGTTCAACTTTTTTCCGACGAGCTTCAGCGCATTGACCAATCCTGCTAGTGTAACACACGCAGTTCCCTGAGCATCGTCGTGCCAGACGGGGATGTCGCACTCTTCTCTCAAAACATCCAGAACACGGTAGCAATTCGGCTGAGAAATATCTTCCAGATTTACCGCTCCGAAGCTGTGCTGTACCATCTTAACAAACTGGATGATGCGCTCGGGATCATGTTCGCCCTTTTCGTTCCTGCTGTCGATACATAGCGCCACGGCATCGATGCCGCCCAGGTACTTCATGAGAAACGATTTTCCCTCCATAACACCCAGGCCGCCGGGAGGCGTACAATCTCCGTCGCCGAGGACTCTCGTTGAATCGCTCACTACGGCGACAAAATTACCCCTGTTAGTAAGTTCATACGAGGCATCATTGTTATCCCGAATATCTGTGGATACTTTGGAAACGCCCGGTGTGTACCAGACATTGAACCAATTGAATCCAAGTACAGGAGCTTTTGGGACGATTTCAATCTTACCGTGGTAGAACTTATGAGCTTCCTCAGCTAATTTTTTAAAGAACAGGGTTTTACCTTTCGCGATTTGTTCCTGGTTAAAATTCGAAGGGAAAGCTTTATTAAGGTTTTCGAGTTGCAGATCAATAGCAGCCATGTTGCATCCTCTTAAATTATTTTAGATAATTAATCGACACTTACATCAATACCCGGATAATATTTCATCCGGTACAAATACTTTTTTTCCTTTATTGTTTTTTCACACTTGTCGGGACCTGAAATGAACCTGACGGTATATATTTCTGTTCATATGCATACCGCTCGAGCTGTTCCCTGAAGTTCGGATGAGCAATTCCAATCAAAGCTTTGACCCTCTGCCGAATATTTTTCCCGTGCAATTCGGCAATGCCGTATTCAGTTGCCACGTAGTGGACGTCCGCCCGGGTTGTCACGATACCTGCTCCAGGTTTCATTGCAGGCACGATCCGGGAAACGGTATCATTCTTCGTCGTTGAAGGAAGAGCGATAACTGGCTTTCCGCCTTTTGCCCTAGAAGCACCGCGGATGAAGTCTAGCTGCCCGCCGAAACCGCTGTAGATTTTCGTTCCGATAGAGTCTGAGCATACTTGACCGGTGATGTCTACTTCGATCGCAGAGTTTATGGCAACGATATTTTCATTCTGTGAAACGACAAAAGGATCATTAGTATAATCACACGGATGGACCTCAAAGATCGGATTATTATCAATGAACGAGTAAAGTTGTTTCGATCCGAAGAAAAATGTAGCAACGACTTTACCAGTATGTATCGTCTTCCGTTTGCATGTAATGATCCCTGCTTCAATGAGTTTAATGATTCCATCGGAAACCATTTCCGTGTGAATCCCAAGGTCATGTTTATCGGTCAATGATAAAAGAACCGCATCCGGAATGCCTCCGATGCCGAGTTGCAGTGTTGCTCCATCTTCGACAAGCGAAGCGATAAATCTTCCGATCTTAAATTCAACCTCGGAGGGAGGTTTACGCGGCAGCTCCGGTATTTCCTGAGAAACTTCAATAAGCCTATGAATACACGATATGTGGATGAATGAATCACCGAGCGTTCTTGGCATTTTGTTATTCACCACTGCAATGACGCATTTCGCATTTTCTGTAGCTGCTTTTGATGTAATACACTCCACCCCATAACTCATGAATCCATGATCATCGGGAGTAGAAACGTGGACTATCACCACATCCAGTGGAATTGTACCATTCTTAAAGAGACGAGGAATTTCAGAAAGAAATATAGGAACATAGTCACCGCGACCATCGTTGATTGCCTGACGGTCGGCCGGACCGACGAAGAGAGAATTGTGCCGAAAATGCCCGTCCATTCCCGCTCTTGAAAAAGGATCATCACCAATCAATAGTACATGATTTACTTCGACATCCAAGAGTTCCTCTTTACGTGCTGCAAGCGCTTCAAGGATTGAAAAAGGTGTTGCCGCGTTAGCGCTGACAAATATCCTGTCATGACTCTTTACGCAGCGAACTGCTTCTTCTGCTGTTACCAGCTTTTTTTTATATTCGTTCGTCCAATCCATAGAATTTATACTCACCCCAGGTTTAAATTAATTGTACGGTATGTGACAATCACAGGCGTGTACTTACCTCTGCGATAATCACCCCTCTTTCCTTCTATTCCGATCATCTCTGCCGGTTTTCTCCCTTTATAATTCATTGACAGAGATAAAGAAACACACCAAAAAGTGTCAATTTTTGTGCCAGTCGGAATAGTACCCCACCCGATAGATTAAGTAATAATTGGTGGGTATGGAACTCTTGCTCTCACATTTGAGAATCGTCAAGAGGTCACTTGTCACACATGAGAAGCTCCGTGAGTGCTGTCCGGAACGTTGTGAGCCGCAGTGCCGAGACTGGGTATTAGCAGAAGGATGGAATTAAAAAATTGGGTGGTTGTTTTTATCCCGATTAACAACACGCTCCCTTGAGTGCGTCTAATTGTTCTTTTGAGTATTTAACAAAACGATTTTTCCTGTCGACAATGATGATCTTGGGTTTTTTGGGAGTACGTACCATCTGAAATGTCATTATGATGATCTCATCCCCTTTTTTAATGAGGTGAGCTGCGCCGCCGTTCATGCAGATGCTGCCGGAATTTCTTTTACCTTGGATAACGTATGTTTCCAGCCGGTTGCCGTTCGTATTATCGACAACTAAAACCCTTTCGTACTCAGCGATGTCGGCTTTTTCCATCAAGGCTTCGTCGATTGTGATGGAGCCAACGTACCTCAAATTCGCCCGGGTAACTACCGCATTATGGATTTTTGATTTTAAATATGTTCTCATACAAACTCAGAATTGCATTGTATGAATTTAATATACAGAAAAACGTCCGGAAGAACAATTACACCTGTGCATGCCGGTCGGTTAATAACATTAAACCAGATCTTAAAAGATTCTAAACCCAACCGCGGAGTTTACAGGACTCTGCAACGCGCGCTACGCCCACAATCATTGCCGCGAGCCGGGGGTGTACCTTTCTTTCGCGGATTGCCTCCTGAACACGATGGTATGCCTTCGTCAGTTTCTGATCGAGCCTCTGATGAACAATGGTTTCATCCCAGAAGTAAAAGTAACTATCCTGCACCATTTCAAAATATGATACGGTAACGCCGCCCGCACTTGCCAGGATATCCGGAATCACATGCACGTGGTTTCTATAAAGGATCTCGTCGGCTTCCGGAGTTGTCGGACCGTTCGCCAGTTCGCACACGATTTTTGCTTTTATTCTGGAGACATTCCTTTCGCTGATTGAATTTTCCAGTGCAGCGGGGTACAAGACATCGACATCTGCTTCAAGTACTTCATCGTGCGTTATCGCAGTTGCGCCCGGGAATCCGGCGACCGACCCGGTTGTCAGTTTGTAAGTAACGAGGTCCTTAGGATTGAATCCCTTCGGATTAAAAATCGCGCCACGGGAATCGCTGACGGCTACGAGAGTACCTCCGCCAAGTATCTCCTGATGAAGAAGTGCAGCGCGCTGTCCCGCATTACCGAATCCCTGGATTGCATACCTGCCTCGCGGATTAACACCGTGAATTTTGCATGCTTCACGCACCGTAACGACACCACCGCGGGCTGTCGCATCCCGCCGCCCTTCGGTACCGCCCATCTGCAGCGGTTTATCAGTGAGGATACCTGGTTGGTGTCGATGCATTATTGTCTCATATTCATCCATCATCCAGACCATAGTCTGCGGATTTGTGTACACATCCGGAGCAGGGATATCCTTTTCGGTTCCAATGTTTTCAGCTATACCCCGGATATAACCGCGGGAGAGTTTCTCGAGTTCACGAATCGACATAGATTTTGGATCGCAGAGCACTCCACCTTTTCCACCTCCGAGGGGGAGGTCAACAACCGCTGTTTTCCATGTCATCCAGCATGCAAGGGCACGGATGGTATCCACTGTTTCAGCGGGGTGAAAGCGAATACCCCCTTTAGCGGGTCCGCGTGCAGTGTTGTAATGGATGCGCCAGGCGTGAAAGATTTTTACGCTGTCATTATCCATCCGTACGGGTATGGTAAACATAATCTCCCTCTGCGGCCAAGTGAGGAGATCGATGGTAGCCCGATCCAGATTAAGATATTTTGCGGCTTCGAAAATTTGCTTCTGCGCAACTTGAAAAGAATTGTATGATTCCATAGTATTATCCTTTTGGTCCTTTTTTATCTTCCTCCTTGGTGCGGTCTTCGCCCGGAATTGCATCAATCAAAATCCTGTACCAACAGTTCCTGCACGTCAGGGCACGATCGACGCTGAGGAGCACCTGTTCCCACGGACTCAGCGACTGCCCGCAGTGCGGGCATTTGTCGTGCGCCTTTTGCGGACGATCACTTGTTACTTTTTTACTCACTATCCACCTCCGGTTTCAGAATTATTCCCCTCGACTGATGACCGTTAATTTGCACTACTATCGGTTTCTTGCACTGCAGCTGCTTCGTATAAGTCCGTGAAGCGACCGCCTCCCGATTCAGGAGCCAATCCCAGTCCAGATATCCCTCTTCGAGGTGAGGATTGACGGTGAAGTATCCGACCATAAACGAGGTGATATTCTGGAAAAAATGCGATCCCTGAGACGGCGTGACCATCATGTCTTTCATCCCGGCTTCAATAATGACCCGCGCACCTGCGATCTGTTCCCAGGTCACCGGAATTCCAAGCCAGGGATCCAATGTTCCCCACCGTCCGACTCCGACAAGCAGGTACGGCCGGTGCAGTGCGAGGAGTTCAGAATTAAACAGACTGACTTCACGGGCAACGTCTACACTTTTGGCACGTTCAAATTTATTATAATCCACGACGATAATATCATGGATGTCATCGATGATACCATTGCCAAGTACCTGACTGCTCCGGCAGATTAATTGTTTATCGTCACTAATTTCAATCTTCAGCTGTTCGGGTTCACGGTGTACGACAAGCGGCCTCATCTGGAGCAGACCGAATTCTCTTTCTCCGTCCTTTTGCGGTGTTACCGTAACTGCAAATTCAATCTCGACCGGCGTACCCATTCCCCATGTGCCCATATCGAGTAGGAGTTCCAGTATAGCCGGAAGAGCAAACATTCTCCCTCTCAGGATAGGAGCGAACGTCACGACGCGCACTCCCTTCCGACTCAATCCCTCTACAATGGCATCGCTCTCGTGTGAATACGTCGATCCGACATAGTGCAGTGTTCCGTCGTTCTCAGCAATATCGAGAGCAAACTTCTCCACGAGCATATCATGTGTTTCATACCCGAAATCAGAATTCACATTCAGCTTTAGAGCGTAAAAATCATGTTGTGTAGTATTGAGGGTTTCCTTTACGGAATAAAATTGTATGATATCTTCCGGGTACTTCGGGCAAAACCGAACGGTGTTCCCGCCGTCGACTACCGTTTTGCCAAGTCCGAGCGCAACCGAGACGGTGCCGTCCGAGGCTTTCTGGGCAGGGGGTGGATAAAAATTGAATGATTTTGCGACTCCTGAAATGTCGGGGTAGAAACGGTTATTGTGGACTTTGCCGACAAGCTTCTGGACGATGACCGCCATCTTCTCTTCCTCAAGCCGGTACGAAGTCACTTTAATGTATTCCTTCGCACTGTGGTAGAAAGTGGACGCGTATACGCGTTTAATACTGTTGAGGAGATCATTGAGCCGTATCAGAGGATTGGGATGTTCGTTCGGAATCATGTACGTCTCATACACGCCGGCGAACGGGTGATACTGAGAATCCTCGAGCAGACTCGATGAGCGCACTGCGAGCGGTGTTTTGACAATATCCAGGAAAGCGGCGAGTTCACCCAAAATTTCCTCCGGGAACCGGGGCGCTTCCAAAAATCGTTTCGTGATTTCATGATCATCTTTACATGAAAAAGCGAAATCGCGAAGATTATTCTCCTCCAGAAATTCATCAAAGACGTCGGTCCCTACAACTACTGCCGCCGGAACAGAAATTAGAACACCTTCAAACCGGTTCCGTACGTTGTAATCATTTATGAGCGTGTTTACAAAGCCTAATCCTCTCGCCTTCCCGCCGAGAGAACCGCCCCCAATCCTCGCCACGCTCGTATCGGGATCGAATCTCTCCTTGATAAAATCAGTGATGATGCCGCGCTGACGGATAGAGCGGTAAGTTTTCAAAGAAAATATCAGATCTTTACGAAGAGCTTCGATAGACGGGTAATCGACCACCCGGCGGGGACGGAGGTGGTGAGCAAGCCAAAATTCCGTACGGGCTTTCAGCCAGTTTGAGAAATCGTTTCGCTCTCCGTGGTACCGCAGACTCTCCTCCGGAACGGTCCGGATCTGTTCCTCCAGACTCTTCAGATCCTGTGCACGTCCTACTTCATGCCCTTCAGGTGTGCGGAAAATGAAGTCGCCGAAGCTAAAATACTTTATCATAAACTGGCGGAGCTCGTTAAGGAGTAAAGGAGAATCCTTTACAACGAACGAAGCGCCAACTCCTTCGGCCAGAGCTTCGTTCTCCGGTGCGTTGGAAAGTAAAAGAATCGGGATATCAGAATCCTGTTTAATGCTCCTGGCGAATTCAATGCCGGCATGAGGATCCTGTACGCCCCCGCGGGGGAAATCAATGTCGGAAATGACGCCAAGCATGTACTCCTTGTACTTCTGATAGTAGGTAAATGCCTCTTCAAACGTGGATGCGAGGAGAATTTTGGGGCGCGCCCGCATTCGTAAAAATTTATGTGTCAGATTGATACCTTCTGAAATCAATCTCTGCGACTGCTTGAGAATCTCCGTGTAGATAAGCGGCAGAAATGACGAGTAGTACCGGATGTTATCCTCCACGACGATTATTGTCTGCACTCCAACGATGTGCGTGTCGTGTTCGACATTCATCCGATCTTCAAGGTACTTGATGATTGCGATGATGATCCGAAAATCTCCCTGCCAGATGAAAATTTTATCAAAAACCGTGGTGTCATGATGGAGGAGCAGGTACTTCAGCTCGCGGTTATCGTGAGCGAGCAGTACAACCGGCAAGTTAAGTCCGGAGGTCCTCACCAGCTTGGCAAAGTCTATGGCATGCATGTCATCGATGTGGAGAGTCGTCACTATGAGGTCAAAACGTTTTTCCTCCTTAGCGAGGGCGATCGCTTCATGCCCGCTCGATACACGGGTTAATTCAGGCGAATGGCTGAGGTTGAACCCCTGATATTCATGGCGTATCAATTCGTAAAGTCTGCCATCCTCCTCAAACAGGTAGAGGTCATACAAGCTTGAGACCAGAAGGACATCCCGTATGCGCAGGCGCATGAGATTCTGGAAACCCTGAAACCGGTTGCCGTACCCATGTTCTACCCAGAGGGAATCGAGTGGGGTTGTACGTTCTTCAAAATTACTTTTCATACCGTTTTCACAAATTGCGCTGTATGGAACTGCGAGACATTAATCCGGCGACGCACCTGTTTTTTCATCTCCACACAAACATCTGCAGAGACGGATGAAACTCCGTCTCTGCAGTTCAACTATAGATAACTACTACTTAATAGATCAGACAACACCCTGATCCATCATGGCATCGGCCACC
Organism: uncultured Chlorobiaceae bacterium; assembly: GCA_964353675.1. Lineage (GTDB taxonomy): Bacteria > Bacteroidota > Ignavibacteria > UBA10030 > SZUA-254 > CAYGXH01. The sequence goes on along the minus strand of CAYGXH010000019.1, from coordinate 6,887 downwards.
TTAAGGAATCCGCCAATGTTTGCACCGTTGACGTAGTTCCCCGGTGTTCCGAAGCGCTCGGCATTGGTAACACAGGTCTTGTGGATATTCTTCATGATACCATGAAGCTTGGTATCTACTTCCTCGCGGGACCATCCGAGACGCATGGCATTCTGCGACATCTCAAGTCCCGAGGTTGATACTCCGCCGGCGTTGGCAGCTTTCCCCGGACCATAGAGAATCTTCGCATCGGTGAAAACTTTCACACCATCCGGGGTAGTCGGCATATTTGCCCCTTCACTTACGACATACACGCCGTTACGAACGAGGTTTCGGGCATCCTTCTCGTTGATTTCGTTCTGTGTCGCGCTTGGGAAGGCACACTCGGCTTTGTGATTCCAGAGCGGATTGAATTCTTCCTTGCCGGTCAGCGGAGTAAAGACGGCGGACTTAAACTTATCGGTATACTCCTTCATGCGGCCGCGCCGGACATTCTTCAATTCCATCACGAATGCCAGCTTTTCTTTCGTTATTCCCTCTTCATCGTAGATGTATCCATTGGAATCAGAGAGAGTTACGACTTTACCGCCTAATTGGATTATTTTTTCAGTCGTATACTGCGCCACGTTGCCGCTTCCGGAGACCAGACACTTTTTCCCTTCGAGAGTCTGTCGACGAGTTCCGAGCATTTCGGCGGCGAAGTAGACAGCACCATAACCGGTTGCTTCCGGGCGTATGAGAGAACCGCCCCAGTTCAGTCCTTTTCCAGTCAGGACGCCGGTAAACTCGTTCCTCAACTTTTTATACTGGCCAAAGAGGTACCCTATCTCACGACCTCCGACACCGATATCACCTGCCGGGACATCAGTATTCGGACCGATGTGACGAAACAGCTCGTTCATGAACGCCTGACAGAACCGCATAACGTCGACATCACTCTTACCTTTCGGATCGAAATCTGATCCGCCTTTTCCGCCGCCCATTGCCAGCGTTGTCAGACTGTTTTTGAAAACCTGTTCGAACGCTAAAAATTTCAGAATTCCGAGGTTAACAGACGGGTGGAACCGTAATCCGCCTTTGTACGGACCGATTGCGCTGTTCATCTCAATACGGAAGCCCCTATTGACGTTAACATCGCCTTTACTGTCGACCCAGGGAACTCTGAAGATAATGACACGTTCTGGTTCAACAATACGTTCCAGAATACGTGCAGTTCGGTACTCGGGATGGCGCTCCAAAACGAGAGAGAGCGAATCGGCGACTTCCTGAACCGCCTGGTGAAATTCCGGTTCGGCAAGGTTTTTTGCCTTCACCATCGCCATTAGTTCTTTTACATAATCGGACATACATCACTCCAAAGTTTTATGGTTGTTGGGTTAATAGTTTATTAATGCATTTTTTATTTTCTCATTTCAAATCAAAACATTACCTGGAAAAGGTACGATTTCCTTCGTGAATAACCAAACCGGTGTTCATTCACAATGCGTCATGTTTATGCTTTCGGTTTTAAAATTATACCCTTATTCTTGTGACCATTTATCCTGACAGTAATCGGCTCCTTGAAGCGCACATGTCTTGTATGTTCGAGAAGCTCCAGAGGACGCTGGTCCTGCAGCCATTCCCAGTTAATAAATCCAAGTTTGTTCATCGAATCGACGGTAAAATATCCGATGCGGAACGAAGTAATATTCTGAAAGAAGTGCGAGCCTTGTGAGGGCGTAACAGTAATGTCCCTGAATCCGGATTCTACAATTGTACACGCACCGGCAATCTGATCCCACGTTACAGGGATACCGAGCCACGGATCCATACTTCCCCATCGTCCGACACCGATCAGGATGTACGGTTTTTTCTCGTTCACTAATTTTTCATTGAGCCGGCCGATTTCGTCCGCGACATCTTTACTTTTTGCGCGGTCGAATTTTTCAATATCCACCATGACGACATCAAAGACGTTCCTTGTGACGCCATTCCCCAGAACCATCTGGCTCTGGCAGATCACATCATCTGCCGGTACATCGACGTCCAGTTCCTCCAGCTCGCGACTTAAAACCATCGGTCGTATCTGCAGCATGGTGAATTCTTTAGGCTTAGCCGGCGGTATATCCATATTTGCGGCAAACTCAATTTCTACATGCGTTCCCATCCCCCATGTACCCATCCGCAGCATGAACTCGAGGATCTCCGGGAGGGGATAAATTTTATGCTTGAGAATCGGCGCAAACGTAACGACCCGGTTGCCCGGCCGGGAGATGCCGTCGTACACGGCATCGTTTTCTGGAGAATACGTGGATCCGACATAGAAGAGCGTTTGATCCGTCTCAGCGACATCCATTGAAAACTTCTCGACGAATCTGTCGGGCGAAATATGGCCGTTGCCCTCCAGTCCGTACTTCAGGTTCAGCGCATAAAAATCCTGCTGCGCATTTTTTAAAGTTTCAATGGTATTAAAAAATTGCATAAGATGGCGCGGATACTTCGGACAGAAACGTACCGCGTTCCCGCCTTCTACGACCGTCTTGCCCAATCCCAGAGCGACAAGGACGATACCGTCTGTGGCAGTCTGAGGCGGCACTGGATAAAAATTGTACGACTTTGCAACACCTGCAAAATCCGGGTAGAAGCGGTCGGAGTGCTGCTCGCCGACCATCCGCTGGACGATGACAGCCATTTTCTCCTCTTCGAGGCGGTAGGAAGTCGCTTTCATGTAATCCTTAACCTTCCTGAAAAAGGTCGAGGCGTAGACGAGTTTTATGCTCTGGAGTAATTCCTGTAGACGAACGGCATCATCGGCATTGTTGTTCGGCATCATGAATGTTTGATATACGCCGGCGAACGGTTGGTATTGGGAATCTTCCAGCAAACTGGACGACCGTACCGCGAGCGGCTCATGAATGATCGCGAGGAACTCTGCAAGCCTGGTCTTGACCTCCTCAGGAAATTTCGGCGCTTCGAGGAAACGGCTTTTTAGAAGGGCATCGTCAGTTTCGCTGAGGGCAAAATCCTGCAGGTGATTCTCTTCCATGAATTCATCGAAAACATCCGTAGCAATGACCACGGCCGACGGGACGGAGATTTCGACATCGGAAAATTTATCTTTAATATCGTATGTACTGATTAGTGTATTCACGAATCCGAGACCTCTGGCTTTTCCGCCCAGCGATCCGCCCCCGATTCTTGCGAAACTGTTCCGTGGATCGAACGTTTCCGGATTAAATTCAGTAATGACGCCGCGCTGTTGTAGTTCACGATAGAGTCTGAGCGAGTTCAGCAATTCATTCCTGAGATCTTCCACAGAGGGAAAATCCGTAACCTTACTGGGCCGCAGGCGGTGTGCTAGCCAGAATTCGGTTCTTGCCTTCAGCCAGACCGAAAAGTGATTGTGTTCCGCATGATAGATAATGCACTCCCCTGGTACGACACGTAATTGTTCTTCGAGGCTCTTCAGATCATGCGCACGACCCACCTGCTTCCCATCAGGAGTCCGGAAAATAAAATAGCCGAAGCCGAAGTTGTTCATCATGAACTTACGCAGTCGATTCAGGAGGCGGGGAGAACCTTTGACGAGAAACTCCGCCCCGATCTGGCGCGCCTTCCCCTCAAACTCCGGATTGCTCGTCTGGAGCAGGATCGGAATATCGGCATGCCGGTTTTTGACATTCGCCGCAAAGGTAAATCCCGCTTCCGGATCCCGAATTCCATCATGCATGAAACTAATGTCGGAAATTATTCCTAGGACGTAGTCCTGATATTTTTCAAAGTACGACCAGGCTTCTTCGTACGTGGTGCTGAGAAGGATTTTTGGTCTTGCCCGCATACGGAGCAGTCGGTGCGTTACGTTCACACCCTCGAGAATGAGCCGCTTCGACTGATTGAGGATCTCCGTGTAGATGAGCGGCAGATATGATGAGTAGAACTTGATGTTATCTTCCACGAGGATGATCGACTGTACACCGACCAGGGATGTATCGTTTTCAACATTGAGCCGGTCTTCGATGTATTTGATAATACCGATCATCAACCGGTAATCGCCCTGCCAGATGAAAATCTTTTCGAAGAGCGATGTATCGTAATTCTCGATGAGTTCCTGCATTTCCTGGTTATCGTATGCAAGAACGACAATGGGAGTCTTCAGACCAGTTTCACGTACTGCCCGCGCAAACTTCGTCACGTGCATATCTTCAATGTGCAGTGTCGCTATAATCAGATCGAAGTGCTCTTCAACGGCGGCGAGTTCGATCGCTTCTAATCCGCTCGTAACATGTGTTATTTCGGGTGGGTGGCTCAGATTGAGGACCTGGAATTCCTGGCGGATCAGTTCATAGAGCCGGCCGTCTTCTTCAAAGAGGTAATTATCGTAAAGACTCGAGACAAGCAGAATATCCCGGATCTTAAAACGCATCAGCTTCTGAAACGTTTTAATCCGGCTCCCATGGATATCCTCGATTTTCAGTTTCTCGGTTTTCATCATAGCAGTTGGAGGATACGGTAATACCGGAATTGATGAACAATATTATTCATGGATCATGCCTGTCACCCAGAAACAACATGGCGTATTCCTCCGAATGGAGGATACGCCAGTTGCTATACTATTAACGTCGAAAACCGCCATTTAATCCAGTCACATCATACCAAGCCCTGATCCATCATTGCGTCGGCAACCTTGAGGAAACCCGCAATGTTGGCACCGCTCACGTAATTACCCGGCGACCCGTACTTTTCCGCCTTATCGAGGCATACCTCGTGAATATTCTTCATGATCTGATGGAGCCGCTGGTCGACTTCTTCCTTCGGCCAAGGCAGTCTCATGCTGTTCTGACTCATCTCAAGTCCAGACGTTGCGACTCCCCCGGCGTTGGATGCTTTTCCCGGTGCATAGAGAATTTTGGCATCATGGAACACTTTCACACCAGGAATCGTCGTGGGCATATTAGCGCCTTCGCAGACGCACTGGCAGCTATTCTTCACCAGTTCCTTCGCATCGTTCTCATCGAGTTCATTCTGTGTCGCACACGGCAATGCCACATCAACCTTAATGCCCCACGGACGTTTGTCCGGGTGGAACGGCACCTTGAATTTATCGGCATACATTTTAACTTCATCACGTGCGCTTGCTCTCATCTCAAGCATGTAGCTGATCTTCTCCCCCAATATGCCGTCTTTATCATGGACAAATCCGTCTGGTCCGGAGAGTGTCACCACTTTCCCGCCGAGCTGGGTTACCTTGAGCGCTGCACCCCATGCAACGTTGCCGAATCCTGAAACTGCTACGGTCATTCCGTCGAATGAAAGTTTCTTAGTTTTCAACATTTCCTCAGCAAAATACACAACACCGAATCCTGTTGCCTCCGGCCTAATCAAGGAACCTCCCCAATTCAAACCTTTGCCGGTGAGAACGCCGGTAAATTCCTTCGTCAGGCGTTTGTACTGCCCGAAGAGATAACCGATTTCTCTTCCGCCGACACCGATATCACCCGCGGGAACATCTATATCCGGTCCTATGTGGCGGTAGAGCTCCGTCATGAAACTCTGGCAGAACCGCATAACTTCGTGATCGCTCTTCCCTTTAGGATCAAAATCAGATCCTCCTTTACCGCCGCCCATGGGGAGCGAGGTAAGACTGTTCTTGAATACCTGCTCGAAAGCAAGGAACTTCAGAATGCTGAGAGTGACCGAGGGATGGAAGCGGAGACCGCCTTTGTATGGTCCGATCGCGCTGTTCATCTGGATACGGAATCCCCTGTTGATGTGATACTCACCACGGTCGTCCATCCACGGGACCCTGAATATTACAACTCGTTCCGGTTCCACCATCCGCTCGAGTATTTTTCCTGAACGGTACTCAGGGTGGCGCTGGAGAACCAACTCAAGTGAATCGAGAACTTCCTGAACGGCCTGGTGAAATTCTTTTTCACCCTGATTTTTTGCTTTGACTTGTGCAATTAAATTCTGTACATACTCTGACATAAATTCCTCACATGGTCGTATGATTAATTATATAGACTTTGGAAAGGTCCTTCTTCTTAACATGCTGGAACCCCCTAAATCTGACAAGAAAAGCTCAATATGTATGCCAGAAGAGGGTATATGCACCGGTTAAGTTAAAGGTGATTTTCATGATTTATACGGCGACCTATCTCATGATTGATAAAGCATATGGGATTGGATTTCACTAATGAGAAACGTATTTAAGGAAAATTTCTTATATTTTCACGAACTACCATTGACAATTAAGTGTGAACATTGACGCGGAAAAGAAACCATATCGCTGAGCCGGATCTATCACTCCTGCAGAATGCGCGCGACGGAGACCATAAAGCATTTACGACGATTGTACGTACATACGAAAACCTTGTTTATAGTTTTGCTTTCAAGGTGTGCCGAGACAGGGAAAAAGCATCCGAGACTCTGCAGGATACCTTTGTGAATGTTTACCGCAAGCTTGATCAGTTTGATAACCGTTCAAAGTTCACAACGTGGCTGTACAGCATCGTCACTAACAATTGCCTGATGAAAAAAAGGCGTACAAAACTCGCCCGGACTACCATACCTCTCGAAGAATTGTCGCTCGGCGGCGAACCGCGGACGAAGTCAACGCACCCCGAGTTACTTGACTCTTCCCGACAGACACCGATTGAGAGCATCATGAACCAGGAACTGAGGCAGCTGCTCGATACTGCCATTCAGACACTTCCATTAGAATACAGAATCGTCTTTGTGCTCCGTGACATTGAAGGGCGGTCGGCAGATGAAACTGCAAAAATACTTAAACTATCAATCCCTGCAGTTAAGTCGCGACTCCGGCGCGCACGGATTTTCCTTCGCCGGCAACTCAATGAATACGCAATCATATGAAAAAAGAGAAAATCACATGCAGTCATATCCGCCGGCATTTATGCTCCGAGCTG
>CAYGXH010000018.1:0-16401 GCA_964353675.1 uncultured Chlorobiaceae bacterium | reverse complement strand
CTCCGTCAGGAGCGAAACTTCAACCAGATTAAACCTCACTCCCTCCCCCCACCCGAACGACCGACACTAGGATCAAGCAACGTTCAGTCCAGAGGGCCACTGTCCCACTCTCCGCTGCCTGTCCTGAGCGAGGTCGAAGGATGCGGAGAGGGGGATTCAGGGGGAGAGGTCAACATTCGACTCACACCGATGAATCGGTGTGTTAATATGACTTTGATGTTCTTCGACAGTACAACTGTCGAAGAACCAAAGAACCATCTGTTGTTCGATAGTTGTACTATCGAATACAATTCAATATAGAGTTGTATGCTATAAGTAATGGTGCAGTGCTTTTAAAAAGTTTGCTATCCGTGTAATTTATGTTCCAATAACTTCTTAAGATTGTGGATTTCACCGCTTGTCATTTCCCGCACCTCACCCGGTTGCATATTTCCTAAAGTCAGCGAACCGATAGAAATTCTTATCAGTCGAAACGTTGGGTGACCAACTGCCGCGGTCATTCTGCGAACCTGGCGATTTTTACCTTCGTGTAGTGTCAGCTTCAGCCATGCAGTCGGAATGTTTTTTCTGTGCCGAATTGGCATACCTCTCGAAGGAATATCCGGCTCATTAGTTAACAACTGAACATCTGCGGGAAGGGTTCTGTACCCTTTTAGTTCAATGCCCTCGCGCAGTCTGTTTAACTTTTCTTCATCGGGCATTTTTTCAATCTGGGCAAGATATCTACGTGGGTGTTTGTTTTCCGGATCAAGCAAAATATTTTTTAACATTCCATCGTTGGTAAGTAGGACAAGCCCTTCACTATCGAAATCCAGACGCCCGACAGGATAGACATCGCGGGGAAATTGACCTATATCTGCAAGTGTCTTTCTTCCTGCACTATCTGTAAACTGGCAAAGTACGCCATATGGTTTGTAAAGGATGTAATAGCGATATCTCTTACCGCCGGAAATGTCCTTCATCTGTGATCTGGTTTTTCTCTTCTGCATCACCCGATACTTCTTCCTTTTATGAATACCATATTCTGCTAAAATCCTCTAAATTCATCCTTTTTTATAAAATATCTACCTGATAGAAATCACGGTTTTTTAGTGACAGGAGCCACCCTTGGTGACAATAGCCACAGTCGGATTCGCAAATATTCCCTTATTTATGTCAGAATTTTGCGAAAACTGTAGGCATGAAGATAAAATATCAATGGCACATCAAAACTCGTGAACAGCGCATAACGAACGAGTACATTCTCCTGACCGAGATCGAAAAACAGAGATGGAACTCGGTTCTCTACCTACAGTTATGGAAATCAGTCGGTTTAATTTGTATTCAATAAATCTTGGAGGTTATATGAAATTCTGGGTAGTTACAGGTTTCGTTGCTGGCTTCGTAATTTTATCATTCCTTTCACGTCGATGCAAGACAGAGAATTACTTTCTACACAATCCTGAATCGTGCTACGACATAGAAGATTTACTCACAGAACAGGAATTATAATTCCCGGGTCTAAACGTAAGTCGACCGGCAGATACGCCAGAACAGTTTGATTTTACTTTGTGTCGAGTATAACCGGTAATCCGTTTTTACCGCTTCCGATGATCACAATTTTTGCGTTCTGAGATTCGGCAATTTTCATCGTTGCCTCTATTCCTTTCCACCTCAGCAGCTGCTCGTTGATTCCCGTCGCAACAATCGCATCTCTCGTTAACATACATGTCATGAATGTTACATTATCCGACCGAATCCCCCCTTTTTTAGGAAGGTAAGAAAGATATACACTATTTGCAATTCTACCGCAACTTCCTGATATTTCACAGGTCTTCTTCGATCATGATAATATAATGAAGTCCATAAAACCAAAACGCTTGAAAAATGGTGATGTAATCGGCATCTGCGCACCGGCGAGCCCTCCCGAATCGGACGAGAAGCTGGAAAGAGGGATACGGAATCTCGAACGAAGCGGATACAGAATCGAAGTGGGTAAGAATGTCGGCAACAGGCACGGATACCTTGCCGGCACAGACAAAGAACGGGCAGATGATATCAACAGACTGTTTGCAAACAAGCATGTAAAGGCAATCTTTACAGTACGGGGCGGTTACGGCTCGCACCGGATTTTACCGTTAATCGATTATCATCTGATTCATCTGAATCCCAAAATATTTGTCGGCTATAGCGACATAACCGCAATCCACTTTGCAATTCTGTCGCGAACAGGATTACTGACATTCTCCGGACCGATGGTGGCAGTCGAGTTTGCAGAGGGTCTGGGCGGGATGCACGAAGAACGCTTCTGGCAAATGCTGACATCCGATAAAATTCTCCCTGTGATTACCGCAAGTAAAAGCAAGGGGAAGATCAGGATTCCCGGCAGCGCCAGGGGCCGACTCCTAGCTGGCAACCTCTCCATCGTTACCGGATTGATTGGTACGCCTTATTTCCCGTCCGTCAGCCATCCGATTTATATGATAGAGGAAATTGACGAGCGGCCGTATAAAATTGACCGGATGTTTCAAAATCTTAAACTCGCCGGATTGCTGGAACGGGCAGGGGGATTTATCCTGGGAAATTTTTCATGCTGTACTCCTGATCCCAAAAAACATTCACTCCGGATAGCACAGGTCCTCGATGAGACATTTTCCGGGATCTCATACCCCGTACTTTCCGGCATCCAGTATGGACACATTAGAAAATCGATTGCATTTCCAATCGGAGCCTATGTCAGAGTTAATGGTAACGCCAACACGCTTGAATTCCTGGAATCCGGAGTCCGATGAATGAAACTGCATCTTTCTGCTCCTGCTCGATTCAGAGATCACCGGCCATACATACATAACAGATACAATCCCACCATCAAAATGAGAAAGGATAGCTGATCAATGAATATTTTAATCATAGCAGAAGATCCGTCGTTCCGCCTCATGGCCCGTCATTACCTCATTGATGATGGATGCAGTGTCATCCTCGCGACAAACTCTCAGGAAGGATTGAAAAAGATCAAAGAAGAGAAAATCGATCTAGTCATTGCGGAACTGTATATGCCTATCATCGACGGACTCCAGCTTTGCAAAAGGACAAGAGAACTTCCCGATTACAGGGACACGCCATTCATCTTCCTCTCATCATATGGAGATGAAAGTACGGAAGCGATTAAGATAGCTTTCGTTAATACCGGTTTTTTCCGCAAAGGGCATTCCATCAGCGAGCTTCTCACTTCAGTCAAGTACCTCACCACACCTACGGAAAAGGGTGGAGGGATGGTTCTTTCAGTACAACCACCTTCCGAGGAAACCAAGCCCGCGGCTGATTCCCCACGGCCGTCTGCGGAAGGGAAGGAAACCCAGAAATCACATATTCTTCTCGTAGACGATGATGATGGAATCAGAAAAGTACTCGGCCTTCTTCTCATCGACGAAGGCTACGAGGTTTCAACTGCTTGTGATGGTCAGGAAGCGATCGATCTTCTCGGTAAAAATACGTACAACCTCGTTCTCCTTGATATCATCATGCCCAACGTATCGGGCTTCGGAGTACTTAAGTATATCAAGGAAAATGTTCCCTCCACGAAAGTTATTATGCTGACTGCATACTCAGAACTAAAACTTGCAATGGAATCGAAACAAATGGGGGCAGAGGATTTCGTTGCAAAACCATTTATGCGCCAGGATCTGCTTAACACAATCAAGAACGTGCTTAGTTCATAGAGCCCGGACCTGCAGGTTATTTTTAATTAGACCTTACCCTGCTCCCGCCCAAAAAATCGGCGGTTAAACTCTCCTGCGAGGAGAGGGGATGCTGATACAGAGCATGCATATCAGAAATCAGCGGAAATACCTACAAGAAATTATATTACTACCAATAATAGTACTGTCTTACATAGAATAATAAGGTAATACAATATTTATATTTGACTTACATTTATAATTTATGTATATTTGAATATGAAAGGAGTAAGACTATGGAAACATCGGTAGTAACTACTAAAGGGCAAATCGTTGTACCTTCAAAAATAAGGCATAAGTATGGTATGAAAAAAGGTATGAAGGTGGCGTTTATTGAGCAAAACGGAAAACTTCTTATCCAACCGCTGGATAAGAATTACTTTGAGAGCTTGGCAGGAATTCTTGGGACAGATGGTGAGATGCTCAAATCGCTTCAGGAGGATAAGAAGCGGGAGCGTGAATTATGAAAGCGGCAGTGCTTGACAGTTATGCCATGATTACGTACCTCCAGCGACAACCAGGGTACAAGGAAGTAACACAATTATTTGAAGAGTGTACTGCCAAGAATCGCGAGCTTTTTCTTTGTGTTGTAAATTGGGGTGAGGTGATCTATCATGCTCTCCGAATAGGCGGAGAACAAAAGGCACAGTTAGCCGAGGATGTGATGCGTGCCATACCTGTAACCGTCATTGAGGCAAACAAAGATCTTACGCTTCAGGCAGCGAAGTTAAAGGCAGTGCACAAAATGTCTTATGCTGATTGCCACGCCGCCGCTCTGGCAATGAAGAAGAAGTGTGAACTAGTTACGGGAGATAAAGAGTTTAAACAGGTAGAAAAAGAAATTAAAATACATTGGATAAAATGAAAGCATTGAAACCTGATGGAAGGTTTACATTGCTTAAACATAGCAAACCTTCCAAGGTTTGTTAGAGGCAGGTTCGCCGATTCTGTCGATAGTGCAACTATCGAACAGCATGTCGATCTCTACGACTTTTTCTAATCCAGGCAATCCTTTAATAGTGTGAATCCTGGATTAGACGATTTTCACAGTTACCAGGCGTTAAATAAGGCCACCATCGAGCAGATAAACTACTTCTCAGTATCCGACGCAACTGACGCGGTCTCTTCCGAAGTAATCACCTCGTCAGCTCTTAAATAATCAGTACCAGCGCGCTGGACCTGAAATTCTCCGGAGAAGTACGAATATATCGCGGGGATGACATAAAGTGTCAATGTACCGGAGAAAATCATTCCCCCTACTACGGCAATACCCATAGATATGCGGCTTTCAGATCCGGAGCCGATTCCCAGCGCGATCGGAAGAATCCCGAAGATCGTCGATAGACTTGTCATGAGTATCGGACGAAACCTTGCAGAAGCCGCACTCCTTACCGCATCCACAACACTGAGCCCCGTTGCTTTCCGCTGATTAGCAAATTCCACTATGAGAATGCCGTTCTTCGTAACGAGGCCGATCAGCATGATCATTCCGATCTGACTGAAAATGTTGAATGTCTGATTGAAATACCAGAGCGACAGGAACGCTCCTGTAACCGCAAGCGGTACAGTAAACATGATGATGAACGGATCGCGGAAGCTTTCAAACTGTGCCGCGAGGATAAGGTATGTCAGTACGAGTGCGAGGATAAAGACAAAGAGTAAACTCGACGAACTTTCGGCAAAATCCCGCGCGGATCCCGATAGCGATGTAACGAACGTCTCATCGAGCACCTTATCCGCAATCTCGTCCATCGCTGCAATCCCGTCACCGAGCGTGTATCCGGGCGCCAAACCGGCGGATACTGTCGCAGAAATATATCTGTTATATCGGTAGAGCTGGGGCGGATTCGCCTGTTCCTTAACAGAAACAACATTATCGAGCTGAATTAGCTGACCATTGCGGCTCCGAACAAAGATCGACTTTAAATCGAGAGGTTCATCACGGTTCTCGCGCGTCAGTTGTCCTATCACCTGGTACTGCTTGTCATTCCTGATAAAGTATCCATACCGCTGTCCACTCAGTGTAAGCTGGAGCGTCTGGGCTATATCGCTAACCGAGACGCCGAGCGTGCGAGCCCTATCTCGATCGATGACAATGGCAAGCTCAGGCTTATTAAACTTCAGGTTAACTTCAAAGGCATTGAACGCCGGGTGGTCATTCACATTATCGAGGAATGTCGGTAGAATTTCTCTTAATTTTTCCAAATTCGGCGCCTGAAGTATGTACTGTACGGGGAGGCCGAATCTGCCTGAACCGCCAACACTTATGGTTTGCTCCTGTACTACTATCGTCCGTGCGTTGCTCAGTTTCCTGACCTCTCTCGACAGATCTTCGGCAATCTCAGCCTGTGTCCGATCACGCTCTCCGGGTGGTTTGAGTGTAATGGTCATTGACCCGGAGTTTGTACCGCCGGAGAATCCCGATGTATTTGCCATCACGGCATCAACCTCCGGTACCCGTTCCCTGACGACACCGATGAGTGTGTTCATGTAGTCGTCCATGCGCTCAAATGAAGTACCTTCCGGCGCTGTGGATGACACCCTCAAACGACTTCTGTCTTCCAGGGGTGCCAGTTCCTGAGGAATTAATGCCATGAAAAGTAAAAACAATCCGGCAGAAACAATCATAATAACGAATCCAACCCAACGGTGCCGGAGGAATGTCTGGAGCGATTTCTCATATCCGCCCATCAATTTAGTGAAGAAGGGTTCCGTTCGTTTGTAGAACCAGTTGTGTGACGGATGCGATTTGATTAGCCGCGAGCTGAGCATTGGTGTAAGTGTCAATGCAACAAATGCGGATATCGCAACTGCTCCCCCGATCACGACACCAAATTCCTTAAAGAGGCGGCCTGTAAATCCCTGCAAGAATACTATCGGCATGAACACAACGATGAGCGCAACCGTTGTAGAGATAATCGCAAAGAATACCTCGCGGGATCCTTTGAATCCGGCTTCAATCGGATCCAGCCCTCTCTCGATTTTCGCATAAATGTTTTCGAGCACCACGATCGCATCATCCACCACTATTCCTATCGCCAGAACCAGTCCTAGCAGAGTGAGCACATTGATGGAAAATCCTGCAAGGTACATCATAAAAAACGTTCCAATGAGCGAGATCGGAATTGCCACGACCGGGATAATAGTTGTCCGCCAATCCCGTAGAAAAAGGAAGATGATGAGCACAACGAGGCAGAAAGCGACGAGGATTGTTTCCTGTACCTCTATGATGGAGGTTCGAATGTACTTCGTCGCATCATAACCGACACTGAGTTCAATATCTTCGGGAATGTCGGCTTTGATTCGTTCAATGCGGTGCAGGAATTCATCGGCAATCGCAATGTGATTCGATCCCGGTTGGGGCACAACCGCAACCGTGACACGCGGACCGGTAAGTCCTTTTGAAATCGATCTCTCGTCTTCCGGACCCAGCTCTGCGCTGCCGATGTCTCTGAGGCGTACGACACGGCCGTCCTGCTCCCTTATGATTAGGTTGTTGAATTCTTGCGGCGTTTCTAATCTGCTCAGCGTGCGGACTGTCAGTTCGACGTCATTTCCTTCTATCCGGCCTGCGGGCAGTTCAATATTGTCGGCATTGAGTGCATTTCTCACTTCTATCGGAGTCACCTGATACGCAGCCAATTTTGCCTGGTCCAGCCAGAGACGCATCGAGTAACGCTTTTCGCCGAAGATGCGGATCTCCGAAACTCCGGGAATAGTCTGCAAACGTTCCTTGAATATCCGATCAGAAATATCGCTCAGTTGTAACAAATCACGCGTGTTGCTGCTGACATTAATCATGATGATGGGAAATGCATCTGCATCCGCCTTGGAGACGACCGGCGGATCGGTATCGGGCGGCAGCATCCGCACAGCGCCGGCCACTTTGTCACGCACATCGTTCGCGGCTGTTTCCAGATCAACTTCCAATTCGAATTCGATTGTAATGGAACTGCGGCCATCGCGGCTGGTAGAGTTAACCGTGCGGATACCCGGAACACTGCTGATTGCATCTTCAAGACGCTGGGTTATTTGTGTCTCAATCACGGAAGCGCTTGCACCCACATATGATGTGCTCACGCTGATAACTGCAGGATCAATGTTCGGGTACTCCCTCACGCCGAGGTAAGTAAATCCGATTACACCGAAAATAATTATGCCCGTTGCCATCACGAGCGTAAGAACGGGTCTCTTGATGCAGACAGACGATAGACTCAATTCGTTATACTCTCTTGCTTATTGTTTATCAATTGTACGGACAGCCATGCCGGGTCTTAACTGAAGTATTGCAGAAGTAACAATTGTATCACCCCGTGTCAACCCGGATGTTACTTCAACCCGATCATCCATTCTTGTACCAAGTTCAATAATTTTTTCCTCTGCCCGGCCGTTTCGTACGACAAACACTTTGTGCCGCTTAAGCTCGGGGATAACAGTATACGATGGTATTGTAATTCCCATTCGTTCACGCATTCTGGCTTCAACCTGAGCAAATGAACCTGCACGCACAGCTTCACCAACATTCCTATGGCGGGCTCTGACTCGCAGCGTACGGGTTTCTGGATCTATATTCGGCGCCTTTGCGTAAACGAAACCCCTGAACACTCGTGACGATCCTTGAATCGTGAATGTGATTTCATCTCCGACTTTAAGGTCTCCGGCGTACTTTTCGGGCAAAGTGAAATCAATCTTTACCGTACTGTTATCCTGAAGCGTCGTGATGAGTGTCGACGGCGACAGGTAGCTTCCTTCGCTCACATACCGCAAACCGATCACACCGTCAAATGGCGCCCGGATCTCGGTCTTGGCTATCTGCACTGTGATAAGCTGGATTTCCGCTTTAATAACATTCAGAGCGTTCACCGCCGCCTCATATTCCCGCTCACTCACAAGTTTCTTCTCAAAGAGCTGATGCTGGCGTTCCACATCCCTTTCGGATAATTCCTGCCGGTATTTTCCCGACAGGAGTCTCGCCTGCAGTTCTTCGTCGTTTACTTTGAGCAGGGGATCGTTTTTAGTGACCCGGCTTCCTTCTGCGAAATAAATTTTTTCAACTTTACCCGATATTTCGCTTCTTACCTCAATTTCTTCGTTGGAAAGCACTGTTCCGACTGCCGTGGCTATGCTCCTCAGCGTTTCCGGTTCTACGACGATATATCTGACCGGCATAACCTGGCTTCGTGTACTTTCGCCCCTCGCAGGGTTGGTTGCTTTAGTCCCGTTGAAAAACAAGATCTTCATTAGTATGAAAATGACAATAATACCAATGATGGAAGTTATGACGGTCGTTCTTTTCTTTTTATCGCTCATATATCATCGTTTGCAGTAAATTGTTATCACACAGGTTATGTATAATATTTATTTGATACGACTTTTGCAAAAATAGAAAGCGCCCACCCCTATGCGGGCGGGTGTTCCATTAGCTGCCAGGAGAAGAAATTGTACGAGCTTACCTCTCCGCCGCACTGCGGATGTTGCCGCGAGCAAGTGAAAAAAAGATGCCGATGAAGCAGACAACTGAAAAAACGATAAATGCATTCCTCATCGTACCCAGAAAGTCTGATGCATTTCCAAACGTAATGTTCGAAGAGCCGATGCTCAGAGATAACATCACCAACACAATACCCATGCTGAGCATCTGACCGCTTAAGCGCATAGTGCCGACAGTTGCTGACGCTACTCCGTATACCTCCCTTGGGACCGAACTCATTATGGCATTGGTGTTCGGCGAAGAAAACAATCCAAATCCAACACCAAGCAGGACAAGATTCAACGATATGTGGACGAGTGATGTATCGCGTCCGATGAAGATGAAAAAGCAAAGCCCTATTACGGTCAGCGCCATACCGAGCGACGCAATGTACCTTGGTTCAATTTTATCCGACAGCCGGCCGGCAAGAGGGGAAACAAGCGTCATGCAAATCGGCTGTGATACCAGAACAATTCCCGCACCCGAAGGACTCAGACCCTTTACGTTCTGCAGGTACAGACTCAGGAGAAACGTGACCGCAGCCGTTGCGCTGTAATTGATAAGCGCCGCGAGGTTGGATGATGCGAATGCCCGGTTCTCTGAAAATAATTTTATATCGATGATCGGATGAGCCACTTTCTTCTCCTGCATAACGAAGAAGATTCCGGAGACAATGCCCCCGGCAACCATCCACAGCCCGCCGAGTAAATGGAGCCGGGAAGAGCCGATCATGATCAGTGTGAGAGACGAACAAAGGAGGACAGAACCGACAACATCAAAACTGCCCCTGCGTTCATCAGCCCATTCTCCCTTCAGTTTCCAAAAAGTGAGTCCAAGGATGACTAATCCAAAAAATCCATTAATGAAAAAAATACTCCGCCACGTAAAGCTCTGGGTCAGCAATCCGCCAAAGAACGGTCCCAGCGATAAACCGAGATAAACTGAAGCGACATTAATACCCAGAGCTTTTCCTCTCGAAGATGCAGGAGTTGCCGATATGAGAATGGCTACACCCGTGCAGAAAATCATGGCGGCGCCCACTCCCTGACATACCCGCAAAATAATGAGCATCGTTCCGGAAGATGAAGCCGGCAGTAAAAACGAAAACAGCGAATAGAGTAATATACCCGTAATGAAAACCTTTTTTCTCCCGTATGTATCCGCAAGCCGGCCGAACGGTATGAGAAGTACGGCGGCTGAAAGCAGATAGGCAGTCGCAATCCAGCCGAGAGAAATAGCGTCGAGTGAAAATTCTTTTCCTAACACAGGGAGTGCGACATTAAGAGAAGATGCCATGAACGGCGTTATGAATGATGCCAACGTTGATACGACCAGGGCGGTCTTTGCTTCATTCATTGCCAAGAAATGAAACCTGATATTGGAATAAGATCAATAGTTGATTAAAAAATGTATCCGGAAAGTACGAAATTTATGCCATACGACCTAGTAAAACCTCCGACATTTTACCCGTTTAATCTTAGATAAATGTCGGAGGTTTTACTTGTTTAACTCTGGTTGGGAACCTACATGGAATAGCAGGCTGAGTACGTATCAATATTGGTAAAATGAGAAGAATTATGGGGATAAGCGAAATTTATATATTTTACTCATTTTTTTGACTCTTCTTCAAATATTGCGTAAATTTACAGGAATTTCAAATGCCGGAATTCTTAAATATTGGCGTATTTGCATCGGGAAGAGGATCTAACTTCTGTGCGATTCTTGAATCTATCAAGGCAGGAAAAATCAGGGACGCCCGGATTACTCTCGTTATCAGCAACAACTCCGGGGCAGGCGCACTTCAGACCGCACGGGAAAACAACATTCCCGCTCTGCATATCAGCCGAATGCAATTTACTTACGACGATGATTTCACAAAAGCGCTCCTAAATACACTTGAAGATCATGAGGTCAATTTTGTTGTACTCGCCGGATATATGAAAAAAATCGATCCGTGTATAGTACGAAAATTCAAAAACCGGATACTAAATATTCACCCTGCACTTCTTCCAAAGTACGGCGGCGACGGTATGTTCGGCATGCACGTCCATGAGGCGGTCATTGCATCTCATGATCCGGTAAGCGGCGCAACAGTTCACATCGTCGACGAAGAGTACGACCACGGATCAATCGTTCTTCAGAAAAAAGTGCCTGTCGATCCCGACGATACGGCTGAATCGCTCGCTGAAAAAGTTCTGGCAATCGAACATCAGCTTTACCCTGAAGCCATCCGTCTATTCGCAGAAGGAAAATTTACTTTCAAGAACGGCAAGACGGTAATATCACAATGAACCTCCTCAAAATACGACGCGCCGTAATCAGTGTTTCCGACAAGACCGGCATCGCGGAATTCGCCGGGAAACTCAGACGCTGGGAAATCGAAATAATCTCCACCGGCGGAACGCTGTCAGCTCTGAAAAATGCAGGAATACCCGCGATCTCCATAACCGACGTGACCGGTTTCCCCGAAATCCTAGGTGGAAGAGTAAAAACACTGCACCCGAACATTCATGCAGGTCTCCTTGCAAAGAATGACGATCCGGATCACCGCCGACAGCTTGAGGAACACAAGATTACACCTATCGATATGGTTGTGATCAACCTCTATCCGTTTGAAGCAACTATCGCCAAAAAGGATATGTCACTCGATGACGCGATCGAGCAGATCGATATCGGTGGACCTGCTATGCTAAGAGCCTCGGCGAAAAACTTTTTATATAAAACTGTAATTTCTCAGCCGGATCAGTATGAGCCGATTATTGCCGAGCTGGAAAAAAACAACGGCTCTATCTCTGAAGAGACAAGATTTCGCCTCGCTCAGGCAGTCTTTCAACGTACGGCACAGTACGACTCTGCAATATCGAACTACCTCATAACACAACACGAAACGGAGACTCTTCCTTCCTCGTATAGTATTTCGTTCACAAAATCAGAAGATCTCCGCTACGGAGAGAATCCTCACCAGCAGGCCGCGCTCTACGGTAATTTTCACTCATTCGTTAAAAAACTGCACGGCAAGGAAATTTCCTACAACAACATCGTCGATATACAGGCGGCCATCGAATTAGTGGAAGAATTTTCTGAACCGACAGCAGCCATAATTAAGCACACGAATCCGTGCGGCGTCGGGTCTTCTTCATCTCTGGCGGATGCATACCAAAAAGCTTTTGCAACCGATTCGAAGTCGGCATTCGGAGGTATCATCGCTCTGAACCGTCCGATCGATATGGAGACGGCACTGCTCATCGATAAAATATTCACCGAAGTTGTCATAGCGCCGGATTTCTCGCCCGATATATTGACTATGATGATGAAGAAAAAAGACCGTCGGTTAATGAAGCAATGCCGGCCATTCAGAGGTTCTCATAAAACTTCAACGAAGCCTGTCGCGGGCGGTCTTCTCGTGCAAACGATCGACGACATTCTGACGATCCCCGACCTTATGAAAGTTGTAACGAAGCGGACGCCTTCGGAAGAGGAACGGGCAGCAATGATGTTCGGATGGCGCGTGGCAAAGCACGTAAAATCGAATGCAATTGTCTATACTCTTCCGGACCGTACGATCGGTATTGGCGCCGGACAGATGTCACGGTTCGATTCTGCCCGTATCGCTGTCATGAAAGCACAGGAAGCCGGTCTGGATTTGCACGGCACTGCCGCCGCATCCGATGCGTTTTTCCCGTTTCCGGATGGTCTTCTGGAAATCGTAAAGGCCGGTGCAACGGCCATCATACAACCCGGCGGCTCCATCAGGGATGAAGAAGTGATACGCGCGGCAGATGAGCATAACATCGCTATGATTTTTACAGGTATTCGGCACTTTAAACATTAATTACGGTATGTCAGTCACTTTTTACTCAACTAACTTGTAACTCCCATGGGCTTATTTTCTTTCTTCTCTGCAGATCTAGCGATCGATCTTGGTACGGCGAACACTCTCATACATATGAGGGGAAAAGGGATCGTCCTCAATGAACCTTCCATTGTTGCATTCGACCGCAACACGAAACGGATCGTTGCCATCGGAAACGAAGCCCGTGAAATGCTCGGCCGGACGCATCGCGATATCCGCACCATACGTCCGATGAGGGACGGAGTGATCGCCGATTTTGAAATTGCGGAAGGCATGTTACGTGAATTTATCAAGAAAGTCCATTCGAACTGGCTGCCCAGCAGACGCATCGTAATATCCATACCCAGCGGAGTGACGGAAGTGGAAAAACGCGCCGTTCGTGATGCAGCAGAACATGCTGGAGCCAAAGAAGTGCATCTCATCGCAGAGCCGATGGCAGCTGCCATCGGTATCGGTCTGGACGTCGATGCACCGGCAGGCAATATGGTCGTCGATATCGGCGGCGGGACAACTGAAATTGCAGTTATCGCACTCTCCGGAATCGTGAACGAGGAATCGGTTCGCATTGCCGGTGACGAAATGAATAATGCAATCATCCAATTTTTCAAGAAAAACCATAACATTCTCATTGGCGAGCGTACTTCCGAAGCCATAAAGTGCGAGGTCGGATCCGCCATGCCGCTTAAGGAAGAGGTAACGATTCAGGTAAAAGGACGCGACCTCGTAAATGGAATTCCCAAAACCACCGAAGCAAGCTCGGTGGAAATTCGTGAGTGCCTGAACGAACCGGTACAACAGATTGTCGATGCGATAAAGCTGACGTTAGAACGGACACCTCCCGAACTTTCTGCCGACATACTGGACCGCGGAATAATGCTTTCCGGCGGCGGAGCTCTTCTCAAAGGTCTCGACGAGCGCGTTCGTCTCGAAACAAGCTTACCCGTTCACATAGCGGAAGATCCTCTCACCGCTGTCGTGCGCGGAACCGGACGGGTCCTTGAGCACCTCGGACATTACTACAAAGTCCTGTCCAAGAGCAAGCGGTACTGAGCGAATGACGGTCTATTGTGATCATTACTGTAAGACTGATACAGATTCACCTGTAGCAGGCTGATCATGCAGCGATTGATTAACATCATCTTACTGTTTAAAGAGTATTTCATCCTCGCCGGTTTCGTTATTGCATCATTCATTCTCATCTATTCAAACAACAATTCCCAGATTCATGCAATACGATCTTATACCGTTGGCTTGATCGGATTCGTTCAGAATACGCTTTCCATAGTCCCGAACGTATTTGAACTGAAACGCGACAACGAAGTCCTGCGCAAGCTGGCTGTCAATCTGTCCGACGAGGTAAACCGCCTGCGGGAAGCACGGCTGGAAAATCTGCGGCTGAGGTCGATGATCGGTCTTAAGGAACGCACCACGTTCACACTCGCTGCCGGTGATATCATCGGAAAGAACATGCATCTCCTGCGGAACACCATAACGCTCAACATTGGTGAAAACGACGGTGTTCATCCGGATATGCCAATCATCAGTGAGACAGGACTAGTTGGAAAAATTATTGCAACCAGCAGTAACTACTCGGTCGGACTGATACTTTACAATAAGGATTTTCGTGCCAGCGCTAAGATCCAGAGAACACGCATCGACGGAATCATCGCGTGGGACGGCAGAACAAACCTTCTCATGACAAACATCCCCAAAACTCAGGATGTAAAAGAGGGGGATATTGTCATAACATCAGAATACAGTAAAATTTTTCCGCCGGAAGTAAAAATCGGAATAGTTGTGAAAGTCAGTGAGAAGCCGGGTAATCTTTTCAAGGACATCGAGTTAGTTCCCAGCGTAGATTTTTCTTCTCTGGAGCAGGTCTTTGTTGTTACCACGGTTTCCGACTCGGAAAAAACCGCACTGGAAAAAGCTGTACTGAAAAGCAAGTAATGTGGACGCAATTAAAATATTTCCTTATCTCACTTATTTTCATTGTCGTCCAGATTGAGGTTGCTTCTCTTCTCTCCCTCGAGGGAATCACGCCCGACATCTTAACGATCTGGATTGTTTATATCGCGCTTCAGAAAGGCCAGATCTCTGCAACGATATGGGGATTCTGCATCGGGTTAATGTTCGACTTCGCCGCCGGTAATTTCATCGGATTGTCGGCGTTATCGAAAACGGTTGTTGGATTCGCGGCAGGCTACTTCTATGGAGAGAATAAAGCGCTTATTTCTCTCGGCAGTTACCGCTTCGTGCTTATCGTTCTAATTGTTTCCTTCATACATAACGCAGTTTACTTCACGGTATTCACTTTCGGGAGCGAGGTTACGGTACTGAAAGCTATATTTCAGATTGGTTTAGCAACCACGTTCTACACTGCCGCTCTTACGTTACTACCCATGTTTGTTTTTTCCAGAAAATTGTCTCTCTAGCATGGCTGAGTACTCCGAACTGTCATCACGCAAGTCTGTTTTTTTCGCCGGCATCATCATTATATTCAGCATCTTCCTGGGCAGATTAATTCAGCTTCAATTTCTTTACTCTGACCTCTACGGAAGGAGGTCGGAAGAGAACAGCGTTCGTCAGATCCCGCGTGACCCGATTCGCGGACTGATATTCGACAGAAACGGCCAGCTCATCGTCGACAACCGTCCGTCTTACAGCGTCACACTGATTCCCGCAGAATTCGAGGCAGAGAGGATACCGCTTCTATCGGCCATTTTAAACCTTGATACGGCAATAATTAAAGAAAAAATTACAAAGGGAATACAATACAACCGGTTTGTTCCGGTAAAAATTAAAAGAGACATCGATTTCTGGACGCTTTCCTTTCTCCAGGAAAATATCGAAAAACTCAACGGGGTAGACTACCAGGTTGAATCAAAACGATTTTACCCAACGACGGCAAGGGCGACTCACCTGCTTGGATACACAATAGAAATATCGGATCAACAGCTTCTCGAAATGAGAAACGAGTACAGACCGGGCGACGATATCGGCGCAGCCGGGCTTGAGGCTGCTTACGAACGCTATCTCCGCGGTGAAAAGGGATACGAGCTGATCACGGTAAATGCACTCGGACAAATGCTCGGGAAGTACCTTGGAGGAGAAAAAGACGTTGCGGTCCGTGAGGGAGACGACCTTTACCTCGCTCTCGATGGAGGGTTACAGGCATTCGCTGAATCTCTCATGGCGGAGAAACGCGGGGCGGTTGTTGCTCTCGACCCTGCCGATGGCAGTGTGCTTGCGATGCTTAGCAAGCCGGATTACGATCTCTCGCATTTCAGCAGTGTAACTACTCCGGAAATATGGAAGGCTCTGAACACCGATGAGAGCAAACCCCTGTTCAATCGGGCAAC
>CAYGXH010000017.1:6736-16554 GCA_964353675.1 uncultured Chlorobiaceae bacterium | reverse complement strand
ATCATTACTATCGACTTCATAGACGACTGTCCAATTGCCATCTGACATAGTAGCACCAACAAAGAATTCTCTCTTCCCGTCATTATCAACATCACCTGATGTTTGGTATAGTAGATTGACAAACGGGATTGAATCCTTCCAACAGAGTGAATAATTATTATCACCGATATTTTCAACAACCCATACTTGTCCTTCCATACCTGATGCAAGAATATTCATCTTATTATCATTATCATAGTCGCCAACATCGTAACCCCCAACACGTGCATCGTTTGGCGGCCAAAGATTCATTGACCATACTTTCTTAAAGTTATGAAGCGAGTTATCATATTCCGCGACAAATGTTTGGTATCCATGCAATATCGAATCCGGAGGACTACCGCGGAAAACAAAGTCGATTAAGGCATCATTGTCAAGATTAACTATCTTTTCGTATGAAAATAATGCACCTGAGGATTCGTATTTATTGAATGTACATTTCCAATATATTGGAAAACCATTGCCATGTTTCTGTTCATAGAAAAAAGATGAATCGCTAAGTAGAAATACAATTTCTGCAAGGTCATTACTGTCAATATCGGTAAATTGCATCGCTGGTCCACGGCGAGGCACATAATTATATATGAAATCCACTATACCATTATTATCTACCTCGTATAAATGAGATTCATAATCAGACATCATAGTATCTCTGTAAACACCATATATTTCCATTTTTCCATTATTGTTAATATCTCCAGCCAAAGGTGGAACACCGAATCCATTGATGACAGGCACTGTCGCCCAGTATGTATACCATCCGGCATAAATACTTGTATCCACAAGCGTAGGATCTATCTCAAGGACATAAATGCTATCCCGCTTAATCCATGCTTGTATTTTAGCAATATCCGGTTCTCGCAAGGTCTTTATCCTTCGAAAACTACTCCAATCCTGCTTCAACTCAACTGTTTCGTTATCGATAAAGCGAGTTGTTACATCCATTAGTTTTAATCGCTCGATCTCTTTATAGAGCTTAAGCTCATTCACACTTGGTGTTTTTCCACTACTTATAATCAACGTGAAAATTATTGTAATGAGAAGAATAATTTTTTTCATGTTGCGTACGCTCTTTTTTATCCAAATAATAGTATGACAGGCACCGCACTTGGTGATTAATTTTTTTCCCGACTTATCCCGATAACATCTCAGGACTTTGGCAGAGTCAGACAACCGCTCAATAATTATATTGTTCCTTTGATTATTTTCCTTTCAAATAATGCCACATCAGTTATTTAATCAAAATCATTTTTTTAACTTCGCTATATCCTGTTTTGGTACGCATTTGGTAAAAGTAAATTCCACTCGGATAATTTGTCGCATCCCAATGTACAGTATAATTTCCCGCAACCTTTTTTCCGTTAATAAGTGTCGCTACTTCTCTTCCAAGTACGTCATATAGCTTAATCTCAACATCAGTTGCTTTATTAATAGTAAACTGTATGGAGGTGAATGGATTGAACGGATTAGGATAGTTTTGATATAACATAATATTTTCAGGTAGATTACCATTATTTTCAACGATATCATTTATTCCAGATGCAAGATAAATATCCGAATAGGTTTTAGCCATACCCTCATTATTAACATAAAATTTGCTTACGATGATATCTATTTTTTCATCATTGTTAAAATCAAAGAAATTTACTCCAACTCCATCATAGTTCTCACTAAAATAGTAAAGTTGATAGAAGTTATCGCCACTTGACTTAAAAATATATAACAAACCGCCGCTCTGGATTATTAGTTCTACTTTCCCATCCCTATCAATATCCTTAGTCATATAAATTGGCTCATCGAGCGAGCCACCGGATAGAAGATGAAGGAGGAATGTGGGTAAATAATGATCGTTGCTATCTGCCTCGTATACAACGGTCCAATTGCCATTCCCCATCGTTGCACCGACAAAGAACTCTCTTTTACCATCGTCATCTACATCGCCGCTTGTCTGGTAAAGAAGATTTATGAATCCGGGAAGCGAGTCATTCCAGTTAATTGCGTATTGATTATTGCCAGTTGCCTCACCAACCCACACCTGTCCGTTCATACCGCTGGCGAGAAAATTCATCTGACCATCACCATCATAGTCACCAACATCATAACCACCAATTGCAGATTCATACCACAACTGTGTTTTCCATACCCTCTGGAAATTTAAAATTAAGGGATTGTACTCAGCTATTAGTGTATAAATTTGAAATCCCGAAGGATGTGTCGTATCGATTATCGATCCACGATAGATAAAATCGATAAGACTATCATTATCCATCTCAGCGATTTTTTCGTTTGTAAATATTGCTGTGCCTTGGTACTCATACTTCGCAAAAACAAATTTTGGATCTATAGGTAAGCTTATACCGTTCCTTTGCTCATAAAAATAGGATGAATCCCCTAATTGAAATACAACTTCTTGTAAATTATTCACATCAACGTCGGTGAATTGCATCGCTGCTCCACGACGGGGAACATATTTGTAACGAAATCTTACTGTGCCATTTGTATCGATTTCATAAATATGTGATTCAGGATCAAACATCGTTGTATCCATGTAAAGACCGTAGTCCTCGATCTTCAAATTCTTATCAATATCACCAGCTAATGGTAATCTACCAAATCCATTAAATATTGGTACTGTTGTCCAGTAATTATACCAACCAGTAAAACGGTTGGTGTCAATTAGTGTGGGATCAATCTCTAAGAACGGAATACTGTCAGCAGCTATCCACGCTCTTATCGCTGTTTCATCCGGCTCTTTTATACTTTTTATCCGCTGGAAGCCGCTCCAGTCCTGCTTCAACTCAACTGTTTTGTTATCGATAAACCGAGTTGTTACATCCATTAGTTTTAATCTCTCGATCTCTTTATAGAGCTTAAGCTCATTCACACTCGGTGTTTTTCCACTACTTATAATCAACGTGAAAATTATTGTAATGAGAAGAATAATTTTTTTCATGTTGCGTACGCTCTTTTTTTTATCCAAATAGTAATATAACAATCGCCGCGCTTGACGAATATTCTCGACTTGTTCCAACGACATCTCAGGAATATAGGAGAGTCGAAAAACCACTCAAAATTTATATTGTTCCTTTTATTATTTTCCTTTCAAATAATGCCACATCAGTTATTTAATCAAAATCATTTTATTTACTTCGCAATATCCTGTTTTGGTACGCATTTGGTAAAAGTAAATTCCACTCGGATAATTAGTCGCATCCCAACGTACAGTATAAGTTCCCGCAAACTTTTTTTCGTTAGTTAGTGTTGTTACCTCTCTCCCAAGTACGTCATATATTTTAATCTCAACATCTGTTACTCTATTAATATCGAATCGTATTGAAGTGGTGGGATTAAAAGGATTAGGAAAGTTTGGGTATAAATATATTTCCATTGGGATATGATTCTCATTATTATCAACACTATTTGTCCCCGATCTGATGTAGATGTCGGAATATAAATAACTCATTCCACTATTATTGACACCCATTCGACTTGCAATAATATCCAACCTTCCATCTTTGTTAAAATCAAAGAAATTTACTCCAAATCCATCAAAATTATTGCTGAAAAAGTAAAGATAATAGAAATTATCCCCGCTCGATTTAAATATATATAACAAACCGCCACTCTGGATTATTAGTTCTACTTTCCCATCCCTATCAATATCCTTCGTCATGTAGATTGGTTCATCGAGCGAGCCGCCAGATAAAAGGTGAAAGAGGAATGTGGGTGAATAATGATTGTTGCTGTCCGGCTCATAGACAACAGTCCAATTTCCATTTCCCATCGTTGCACCAACCAAGAACTCTCTTTTTCCATCATCATCTACATCCCCGCTCGTTTGGTATAAAAGATTTATGAATCCATGAAGCGAGTCTTTCCAGTTAATTGCGTATTGATTATTACCGGTTGCCTCGCCAACCCACACCTGTCCGTTCATACCGCTGGCGAGAAAATTCATCTGACCATCACCATCATAGTCACCAACATCATAACCACCAATTGCAGATTCATACCACAATTGTGTTTTCCATACCATCTGGAAATTTGAGATTAAGGGATTGTACTCAGCTATTAGCGTATAAATTTGATATCCTGAAGGGTGTACCGAATCAATTATCGTTCCACGATAGATGAAATCGATAAGACTATCGTTATCCATTTCGGTGATTTTCTCATTTGTAAAGATTGCAGTGCCTGCAAATTCATATTTTGTAAAAATTATCTTATTATTAGTTGGAAGGCTATGATAATTATTTTGTTCATTTATTATAGCCGAATCAGCGTACCAGAAAAACACTTCCTGTAGGTTGTTTTTATCAATATCAGTTAATTGAAAACATGCTCCCCTGCGGGGTGTGTATTTATAGCAGTAGTTAACCAAGCCGTTTGTGTCAACTTCATAGATACGACTTTCATAGTCATAACTGAGAGTATCTTTATAAATGCCGTACATTTCCATCTTCCCATTATGGTCAATATCGTCTGCAAATGGTGATGTCCCAGGACCGTTAGACACCAGTACCGTTGTCCAGTAATTATACCACCCAGTAAAACGACTGGTGTCAACTAATGTTGGGTCAATCTCTAAAAACGGGATGCTGTCAGCAGCTATCCACACTCTTATCGCTGTTTCATCCGGCTCTTTTATACTTTTTATCCGCTGGAAGCCGCTCCAGTACTGCTTCAACTCAACTGTTTCGTTATCGATAAAGCGAGTTGTTACATCTAATAGTTTTAATCGCTCGATCTCTTTATAGAGCTTATACTCATTCACACTTGGTGTTTTTCCACCGCTCATGAGGAGCATGAATAGAATAGTAGTGTGAAGAATTAATTTTTTCATGTTGCGTTCTCTCTTTTTTATCCAAATAATAGTATGACAGGCACCGCACTTGGTGATTAATTTTTTTCCCGACTTATCCTGATAACATCTCAGGACTTTGGCAGAATCAGACAACCGCACATAAAGAGGATAATCGCTTTGATGGTTTTCCTTTCAATTGATACTATATTAGTTATTTAATAAACAATGCTTTCATTGCTTTAGATTTAAATTCCAACTTAGTATTATTGAATATACATTGACAGAAGTAAATCCCACTTGGTAATCCATTCACATTCCACATTATTGAATAGTCGCCAGGTGAAAATTCTTTTGATACTACGATAGCTACTTCTTCTCCGAGTAAATTGAAGATTTTTATTGTAACTATTCCATGACCTGAGGTATGGAATTTAATATTTGTCGAGGAATTAAAAGGATTTGGATAATTCTGGTAGAGTTTCAAAAATTCTGGGATATTTTGATTGAGCCCTAGGGTAACTTTCCCCTGTCCAAAAAAGTTTCTTGCCCAGAATGAGAGTCGGTAGACGTGGCTACCAGCATCAGCAGAGACTAACTGATAAATTATCCACGGACCCGGAAAGGAATAATTCACAACAATAGAAGATTTACCTTCACCGGGCGGTACATCGGTTGAAAATCTAAGTAAATACCTGAGAAATGTTGTGTCTTCTTCTGAAAGTGTCCACCCATTCATTGTTGGTGAACCGTTTATCTCAAATGATGAGTTAGTAAGAAGATTTTTAATTTGAGGTGGAGTTACAAGATCATTTGTTGATTTTTCACAACTGTAAAAAATCATTACAATTATTATAGTGAATATCATCAATACCATTTTATACATCATATTGATCTCCCCCTTCGTTCAATTTCTTCGCCAATGTGCCTAAATATGATCCTTCAAAAAACAAAAAACACCTTACCACTTATTCTAATAGAATAAGAAACAAGGTGTTCTGGTAAAATTTATTATTTAATCCTCCAGAATATCCCATGGTTTTCCCCCGATAACGATAAAGAAATGATCTGCTGGAAAGTAGTAAATATTTTTTTAAATTTCAACGTATCTTTCCCATCAGTACCATTCCATCCTACTCCCTGCAATTGCTCTGATTAAAACTACTAAATATTCATCAGCCGGTAAATTAAAATCTACTAGAAATAAACAGGCAAGCTAAACTCAGACCTAAAATGGTCATGATTTAAGGATTTAGCCCAAAGATAGGGCTTGCTCACGCATCCAGCACCCGAACATCCAGAATTCTATCCAACCGAAAATTCCTGTCTGCCCGCGCTGTATGGCAGTATGCCTGAAGGTAGACCGCTGATTGGAATGATGCTTTATTTTCAGTAATTGCAACAGGGGTGAGGATTCTTTCCGTTATTTCGGCGTTCATCGGTGAAAAGTATCGTATCCAGAGGTTTTTTCTCGACTCAATTGCTCCCGTGATGATGTTCCACCGTTTGGTTTTCAATACCTGACCAAGATCACGTCTCTGAAGATCAGCGATCGTCGGGCAATCGTGTACTTTCATAAGCGATGTGAATATCGTGAGCAGTTGTGCGGTCACGAGGGCATCCTCAAGCGCCCGGTGCCTGCCCGGATTCGGTATTCCTACCGCGCGTGCGACATTTTCCTGAGGATATCTGTCAAGACCCGGTAAAAGCTGTCGTGCCAGGACAAGGACATCAACAACGGTGTTTTTGATTGATGGGTAACCGGCGAGCCGGAATTCATATTTAATGAACGACAGATCAAACGGTGCATTGTAAGCGCCAATTACAGTACCGTCAATCATTGTATGCACCTTTCCGGCGATGTCGGCAAACACCGGCGCTCCTGCAACCATCGATGGCGAAATTCCATTCACTGCATATGCACCCGCTGAAATAGGTCGTTGAGGATTTACCAGACTGCTATAAGTCTCAATGACAGCTCCTCCGCGCAAGCGTACAATACCTACTTCACAGACCCGATCGCCGTATTCCACTGAAAGCCCGGTTGTTTCGACATCGATAATTGAAAAATCGACCTCGTCAATCGCCCGGCCCAGCAGGTTTGCGTTTTTTTTCGATTTCATGGTGGGATATCAGTCCTTAATGTTCAGGAATTCATTCCATCGCATGTATAATTGAGCTGTGGCTACAACGTCCCCCAGGCAGTACTCCGCGATTTTACGGAATTTTTTCTCTTGAAACAGGGAGCTTAAATCCAGTCCTGTTATGCCTTCGCTCTTCGGACTCTTTATACCGAATGCCTTACAGTAAAAGTCGAGGTTGTATTTCCGTACAGCTCCGTAAAACGCCAGTTGTTCCAGCAGATCACAGTGTTCCTTGCTATCGTAACGGTACGGCATTAAATTGCGCGTGGGGCGGATACCGATGATTGCCGACCTGAGCAGGAGGAAAGGATTGTCGAACGCGCGTCCGTTGAATGTAACAATCCGATCGTAATGCCTAACAGCATCCCAGAAATTCTGAATCACTTCTTGTTCATCTCCAGAGATGAATTCCACTTTACCGTCCTCCGATGCGTACATCTCCTTTTCGTCCGATTGATAAAATACTTTTCCGCTCATTGTATCGGGATTCAGCATGGCAATTGCAATTATACGTGCAGTAAGAGGACTTAAGCTGAATTTCTGAATCTCGATTTCGCGCTTTTCCTGAGTGTCGGCAAACTTCAAGAGGTATTCCTGTTGAACGCTATCAAAGCTTTCAAGCGGGAATCCGAGCGTTTCGATATCGAATACTACCGAAGTCATCGACTTATTCACCTCCCCACGAATCATCATGGTTTATTAAAGGTTTTACGGTTTTAATTATCTGGTTGAGTGAAAAGCCCCTTCGAAGGAGGTACTGCACCGTCCGTTGTCGGATTTTCCCCTCATCGGTTTTTTTGCGGGAGCTCCTCAGCCGATCTACATACGACTTTGCAGTACGGAGCAGGATAGAATCTTCCTCGCTTTCCGGGAGGAGTTCAATCAGGACAGTCGTAATGAGATCGCGCGATATACCTCTGGCGGCAAGCTGCTGGTGTAGAAGCTTGCGGCCGGAGCTTTTTTTGAGAAGAGCGTCGTGGACGAAAGCGCGTGCGAATTTTTCATCATCGGTGAGACCGAGCGAGCTGAAATTCTCAATCACTTCTTCGATAACTGTCGGAGAGAATTCCTTCTCGCGGAGTTTTGAACGGAGCTCCTTCTCGGAACGAAGGCGGGATTTGATGAGGCGGATGGCTTTTGAACGTGCGAGTGAAAATTCTTCCGACGCCCTCAGTTTTTCAAGTACTTCCGGAGAAATCATGTCCCCTTTCCGCAGACCGAACCGGACGACCACATCGCGGTGGAGTCCCGCAGTAAAAACGCCATCCACGTAGAGATTCACCCTCTCGGGATGGCGCTTCTGTCTTACCAGTCTAGAAATTACCATTGGAAAAATATTTTACATTTACGTCGGCTTTCCGGCGGATTTCTTAGATTGCTCGGGTTTCTCGGTTATTGTTTCAGACTTGGAGCTTTTTTGTTTTGTATCATCTTCTATGAGTCCCAATTTCACCCGAACGTCATGATCTATCTGCTTTAAGACCTTCTCGTTATCATGAAGATACTTTTTTACTGCGTCGCGACCCTGTCCGATTCTCTCGTTATGGTACGCAAACCATGATCCGCTCTTCGCGATTATGTCGTGCTCTACCGCAGTATCGATGAGATCTCCTAACCTTGAGATACCCTCGTTGTAGAGAATATCGAACTGTACTTCTTTAAACGGAGGGGCAACCTTATTCTTAACAATCTTTACTTTCACGCGGTTGCCGACGATATTCTGTGCTTCCTTTATTGCCTCAATTCGGCGGATGTCGAGCCGGAGAGACGCATAGAATTTCAGAGCGTTTCCGCCGGTAGTCGTTTCTGGATTTCCGAACATGATGCCGATTTTTTGACGCAGCTGGTTCGTGAACATGACGGATGTTTTCGATTTACTGATTGCCGCCGTAAGTTTCCGCAGTGCCTGCGACATTAGACGCGCCTGGACACCCATGGTTGGATCACCCATTTCACCCTCGATCTCGGCACGCGGGGTCAGGGCCGCTACCGAATCAATAACGATAACATCTAGTGCCCCGCTCCGCACGAGCGTTTCAACGATCTCGAGAGCTTGTTCGCCATATTCGGGTTGTGAGAGCATCAGATTACTGGTATCGACACCTAATTTTTTAGCGTAATTGATATCAAGTGCATGTTCCGTATCGATGAATGCCGCAATGCCGTTTTTTTTCTGTGCTTCAGCTATCACATGGAGACAAACGGTTGTTTTACCGGACGCTTCAGGTCCGAATATTTCCGTTACGCGTCCGCGTTGAATCCCTCCTATTCCCGTTGCTGCATCGAGAGATATCGAACCTGTTGAAATGTAATCGATCTTCGCGATCGGTCCTTCACCAAGTTTCATGATTGCGCCCTTACCGTGCTGCTTTTCTATCTGCTCAACGGCAATTTTCAGTGCTTGCGACCGGGCTTCTCTGTTTAATTCATCTGGCATGGCTAACTCCTTTGTAAATTTACGTGGCAGGAATGGGTATTCCTGACCCTCCCTTGTTTATGTGTGCTTGAAACGCGTAATTAAGTCATTGACAATTGAACGAATTTTATCTGCATCGATCGGTTTTTCTATGTATCCATCGGCGCCAATTTCCTTCGCAGTCCGCATAGCGTCAAAATCATCAATCGATGACATGAAGACGTAGGGGACATCCTTCAGCTTCGGATCGTCTTTTACTTTCATGAAAAGATCGAATCCGTTCATCATCGGCATACGAACGTCGCTCAGAATGAGGTCGGGCGCATGCCTGTGTAGTTTCTTTAGCGCCGCTTCACCGCTGTCGGCAGTTACGATCTTTACCGGTTCACCTTCAAGAGTTATTTTGACATTCTTGAGC
>CAYGXH010000017.1:0-6726 GCA_964353675.1 uncultured Chlorobiaceae bacterium | reverse complement strand
AACAGTACTATTTTTTTCTCTATGACGGATTTTTTCTTCTGTGTCGGCATTTTATGCTTTCATTGGTGATAATGGTATCGACGCGAGGGTTGAATACTCCGAACCGCTCGGTTTAAGTATACTTTTTACGACGAGGATGTCCGATATCGACACCTGCCGTGGTTCAAAGGTAACGTTTTCCAGCGTTTGAATCAAGTTTTTTATCCCGGAGGGTGATTTCACTCTTCCGAGTGTGACGTGGGGGTGAAACTGCCTGTCTTCGATCTCAAATCCGTACGGCTTGAGCGCTTCGTCGAGCTGATTTTTCATATCGAGGAGCTGTCGGTCTGTATTTGTACACCCCACCCAGAGAACACGCGGACGGTTTTTATTAGGGAAAGCGCCGACGGTCTGATAAATAATGGAAAAAGGATGGTATCGCTCCGTGATATTTTTCACCGTTGTGATGACAGCTGGGAGAATCTTCTCCTCAATGTCGCCGAGAAACTTAATCGTGACATGGAATTTGTTCCCGGTTTCCCATCTGACATCCGCACGCGTTTCTTTCAATATTGACTGGATCTTGCCTATCTCCTCTTTTAGAGGGAGAGGCGTATCGAAGGCAATAAATGCGCGAACGGAGGCCACGGTTATTCAATTCCAAGAATTTTTCTTCTTACAATATCAAGTGCAGCCTGTGATGCGCGTTCTTTCACTCTGCTCCGGCCGTCGCCAAAATAATACCTCCGAGCAGTCACGCCTGTCTTATCGGCGTAGCCAATCCAGACGAGTCCGACCGGCTTTTCCGGTGTTCCGCCGGCAGGACCTGCAATGCCGGTGGTGGAAAGTCCGATATCGGTTCCGGATATAAGACGGACGCCGGCGGCCATAGCTTCGGCTACTTCGCTGCTCACCGCACCGTGTGATTCGATGATGTGTTGCGGGACCTTGAGTGTATCGGTTTTTGCAGCGTTACTGTAGGCAATTACAGCGCGTTCGAAGTATAACGAACTTCCGGGAACGTTTGTAAGCCGGTGAGATACAAGACCGCCGGTGCAGGATTCGGCCACTGCGATTGTTAATTTTCGTTCTGTGAATATGCGACCGATGACCTCTTCCAGTGATTCATCGTCTATGCCATAAATGTATGCCTCAATCCGGGAGCGAATGGTTTTCTCGACACCGGAGAGATGTTGTTCGCAGACTTTTCGATCGATTCCTGAAGCTGTAATACGCAGGCGAACCCCCAGCGGTGAGGGGAGGAAAGCAACCTTGATATCATTGAATTGCTCCTGGATTGGACCTAGCTTCTGTGCAAGTTCCGATTCGGGAATTCCGGTTGTCATGAAGATTCGTCGCAATATAGTTTTGCGCGCCGGTAGTTTTGCAAGGTACGGGATAACAAAATCATTCATCATACCTTCCATCTCGTAGGGGACTCCTGGGAGCACGATGAATATTTTACCGTCACGCGAAATCAATTCACCGGGTGCTGTACCGAATTGGTTTGTGATCACGACTGCTCCATCGGGAACATATGTTTGATCCTCCGCAGCATCGGACCATTGCCGGTTTCGCAGTTTCAAGAAACGTTCGACGGTAAGCCGTGCTTCAAGACTCCGGACCAGTTTCA
This sequence comes from uncultured Chlorobiaceae bacterium, assembly GCA_964353675.1. Lineage (GTDB taxonomy): Bacteria > Bacteroidota > Ignavibacteria > UBA10030 > SZUA-254 > CAYGXH01. Next base: position 5,114 of record CAYGXH010000017.1, on the reverse strand, counting down.
ATTTGAAAAACGAACAGACGGCCGATCGTGTGATATCGTCGTGGGTTGGTCCAAGCCCTCCGGTTACCAACAGAATGTCAGATCGACTAAATTGTTCTTCGAAACAGCGGATAATTTCCTTCTCGTCATCTCCTACGGTCACGATTTGTTCAACTGAAATTCCGATGTCGGTAAGTTTGTCTGAAATATAAGCGGCGTTACCGTTTGGAATCAGGCCGGTAAGTATCTCATCGCCGATGCTGATGATAACCGCGTTCATTGTGCGTTTGTGTTTAGAATGAATGAAATGCCATTCCCCATCTTTCTGATTCAGAAGATTTTCCAGCCCGGAAATATCAGGAGGAGTAATTGCAGTGTGATGTTTGCATAGAGTCCGGCGACCACATCGTCCAACATGATACCGATTCCATTACGGTAGCGTTCGACGTAGGAAGCCGGTTGGAGTTTCGTAATATCAAAAATGCGGAAAAGAAGAAAACCGCATGCGGCAAGGAAAAGCGTTTTTGGGATGAAAAGCAGTGAAATCCACATTCCGATAATTTCATCGATGACAACGCAAGTCGGATCTTCGCCGGCATATACTTCCATTCTGTGTGACGCAATCGTACCAATCACAAAAAAAACGCATATGAATGTTCCGAGAATCTGCGGAACTTCAAATCCCGGTATCGCATAAATGATTAATCCAACGATACTCCCGACGGTCCCGGGTGTGATGGGGGAATATCCCGCGAAGAATCCGGTCGCGATCAACCGGACGATGATATTAGGGCGCATTTTATTCTTCTGCGCCTCTGGTGCCAAAGTATCGCTCATAAATCGTATAAAGAAGTTTTCTGTTATCGAAAATATAGATAACACCTGTACCGATAGTCGAAAGAGTGACAAGGAGCATCATACCGAAGAGGACCTGTGGATGCATCAAACTAGCAATCCAGTTGCCGAATCGCAGCTGTAGATCGGGAATCGTACCCGCAACATAAAGTATCAGAATGTAGTAGATGACGATAAATTCGCCGAAAGTTTTTGCCTGGGCTGTTTTCGATGTCACGATAGGTTGATCCTTCAGTTCTGCATATGTCCTCAGCGATGTTATAAAAACATCGCGGATGAGTATGATCCAAACCATCCAGGAGCTGATCAGGCCAAGGGAGACGAAGGTAAAGAGTGCGGAAAGAGATAAAATTTTATCGGCAAGAGGATCAAAGAACTTTCCCCAACGTGATGAGTACCCGTATTTCCGAGCAATCCATCCGTCGTACCAATCTGTGAGCGCTGCAAAAATGTAGACCAACAACGAAATCTGCTTCGGGAGAGGCGATTCATCCAGCAGAAGTATGACGAAGACAGGAGTAAGGATAATCCTCAGTGTCGTCAGTGAATTAGGGATTGACATTGGGACAGAATAATTTTTTGTAATTTACCAAAATTCGGATGATTTACAAATTTTAACCGTAAATAAATGAAAGCAAGATCTTTTCAGATCTGGAGGGATTAATAAATAAAATGAAAAAGCCCGTCGCAAGGCGCCGGGCTGTCATAATTACCTGGAAAGGTAACGGTATTATCAGACTGCTTTTTGGACCTTTCCTTGTTTGATACAGTTTGTGCAGACGCGCATCCGCTGAGGACGACCATTCACCTGTGCACGGACAGACTGGAGATTCGGGAGCCAGCGTCTTTTTGTCCGATTGTGCGCATGACTGATATTGTGACCGGTTACCGGAGTTTTTCCGCAGATTTCACATACTTTTGCCATTTTTTACCTCGTTACACATTCAAATTCATCTTTGATTTATAAATGTACGAAAATTTCCGATTTTCTCCAAACATTTGGTTTTTACCGGAAATAAAACCTTGCACCTAATCCTGCGTTACCACGTAACTCGGTTTTGGGTGCTAGATCCAATATGGGTGCCACCTCCAGGAAGAGATCAACAGGGGCTGTCTTGAAGATATAGGCGATTCCGACCACCATTCTCACTCCGAAACGACTCTTTTCGTTATCCCCGAGTTTTATTCTGCCTCCGATACCGTAGTAAAGAGGAATTGTCTCGCTCGTTTCAAATACGTTAAAGGAGTGGAGCAGATAATCTGCATGGATGTGTAGGGCGGTCTCGTTCGAGAAAGACCACGCAAGGCCCGCATCGATGGCTGTATTTGAACTAAGCCAACCCTTCATGCTTATTCCCGTTGGTTCTCCAACAATAATGCCAAGACCGAATCCCTTACCTTCGGCATATGATATTGTTGTTGTGATAAAGAATATCGCTACAAAAGTAAAAAGCAGACAGATCCGATTCATAGTATACTCCTTGTTTGTGATCTTATGTTGCGCGTAATGCATTGACAATATTCAATCGGGCAGCGCGTGCTGCAGGCAGAAATCCGCCCATGATGCCCATAAATAATGCAAAGATGAATGTGCTTAGGATAACCCCCGGAGAGATTTTAAATCCGAATTCCAGTTCCGAGAACGATCCGAAGTTTATTGTGGAAATCATAAAAAATTGGAGCAGTGATGAAGCGGCGATACCGACCGCGGCGCCGATAAATGCGATAAACATCGACTCAAGTAGGAATGCAGTCAGGATACTCCTGCGCTGAAAACCGAGTGCCCGCATGGTGCCGATCTCCACGGTTCTGTTTGCGACGGCTGCGTACATCGTAATCATTGCTCCGATGACCGCGCCAAAACTGAAGATAATTGTCACTGTCGTTCCGAGAATACGAATGAAGGCAGCCATGAATTCAGACTGTCGTTTATAGTAATCGCGTTCGCGAATAACTTCCAGGAAATTCGTTCGCCGGTCGCTTTCGATTTTAGTCTTGAGCGCCTGGAAATCGGCGTTGGTCTTCAGTTGAACGATCATGGATGAATAAACCGGTCTGCCGAAAGCCGGCGCCAGCTGTTCGACATCTGCCCATACTTCTGAATCGAATCCCGTTCCGCCGGAGTTAATGATTCCAACAATCGTCCATAATCCGCCGCCGAATTTCAACTGGCTACCGATTTCACAACCTTCGAAGCGTTTTGCAACATTCGAGCCGATAATGATTTCAGACGTCCCGAATCGGAACATACGTCCCTCAACGAGCTTTACCTGTGGACGGAGGATCATAGCTTCGGCCGTCGTCCCGCGGACGCTGATATTTGCCATGGTTCCTGTTTGCTTCTTTGTGAGAGAGATGATGACGTACAATTCAGTCGAAGCGAAAGGTTTCCCATCGGCCGAGACCATTACCTCTGGTTGCGTTTTAATGATATTGGTAGTGTTCCTATCGATCTGGCTCATGAGTTCGGCATCAGAACCTTTGCGGAGGATGACTATATTATTCTCCGATCCTGTTTCTATGAGGGTCTGTTCGATGCCATAGGCAAGCATCAGTACAGCTGCGAAAACAAACGTGACGAGCGAGATACCGCTTAATGTGAGGATCGTCGTTAGTTTTCTCGTCCAGAGACTTCGGATGATATAGCTGATTGGAACTTTCATGATTAATCACACAATCTGACGTAATCCGTCTACGATTTTCGTTCTAACGGCACGTATAACCGGAAATGCCGATGCCGTGATTCCTGCAAGGATCGCTGTTGAGACAGCGAGCATAATAGTTATGGTTTCCAGCTTGAATATCGGGAACCATCCCGATGGAATACCCTTTTCAACTCCTATGATAATGGGGAATGTGATTGCGAGACCGATGCCGCCGCCGAGACAGGCAATAAACATCGCTTCGCCGCCGATCAGACCTGCGATGTGGAATGTTGTGAAACCAAGTGTCCTCAGGACTGCGTATTCCCGGACTCGTTCGCGTGCCGTCATCACCATCGTGTTGGTAAGGACAAGTAGAATGATTCCGATGATAACGAATGACACAACGTTGATAGCCGTAAGAATTGCGCCTGACATGGAAACGAAACTTTGCTGAAATTCCTTTTCAGTCTGGGTTTTCGTTTCTGCAGGTGAGTTTGCAAAGAGGTTATCGATTGCCCCTGCTATTGTGGTACGGTCGTTTGGATCGTCAATTTGTACTATGTACCAGCCAACGTAGCCTTCACGACCCGGTTGCCTGACCTTCACCTCTTCATCGAGGTACTTCCAGTTGAAAAACATTTGTGTTTCATCGGTAGTCTGGTCTTTCCCTTTATAAATTCCCACGACCTGCATTTCCCACCTGCCGGGATATATATCCCCATCAAGGGTCATTAGATCACCCACCTTCAGCTTGTACTGTTCGGCAATTTTCCTTCCGAGGATACAGCCGTTTCTGACACGTTTCATCGCCTCTTTTTCAGCTTCGGATAAAATATATTCAGGGTAAACATCCCAGATTGTTTCCGGATCAACTGCCATCCGTGCAAAAAATTGGTTTCTATCGATGTAAATTCCCTGGAACCAGTTCGCATATGAAACTTTTTTTACTCCCGGAATCTGTGCAATCCTCTCGTTGTATGAGAGCGGGAGAGGGAAGATGAAAGACACCGAATGAACTGTTATCAGTCGGTTCACAGCGGACGCAGCGACGCCGGAATTCCAGGCGGTCACTATCGTTCGCATCAGTCCGAATGCCATGACGGCAACTGCTATGCCGAAGATTGTCAGCATCGACCGAAGTCGATGTCGCAGCATGTTCTTTATTACGAGCTTAAGAATGTGCATTTGATATCAGTCTTAATCCAGTTCACCCTTGTCGAGATGCCTGATTTTGTGTGCACGCTCGGCAGCGCGCGGATCGTGTGTCACCATGATGATGGTCTTCTTGAATTCCGTGTTCAGCTGATCGAGCAGTTTGAGTATCTCCTCCGCCGATACTTTGTCAAGGTCACCGGTCGGTTCATCCGCTACTAGTATTGTTGGATCGGTGACGATTGCACGTGCGATTGCAACGCGCTGTTCCTGTCCGCCGGAAAGCTGTTTCGGGTAATGGTCCATCCGGTCCTCTAAACTCACAATCTTGAGTGCAAATCCGACATGTTCGCGGCGTTCAGATTTTGAGAGCTTTGTAAGGAGGAGGGGAAGTTCAACATTTTCGAAGGCGGTCAGAACGGGGAGGAGGTTGTAAAATTGAAAGATAAAGCCGACGTGGTGCGCACGCCATTTTGCCAAATC
>CAYGXH010000016.1:0-16589 GCA_964353675.1 uncultured Chlorobiaceae bacterium | reverse complement strand
CACATTGACCGCAGGATTCGGTGCGGAAATTGCAGCGATTATTTCACAGGAAGCATTTACTCGTCTTGATGCACCGATACTCCGTGTTGCCGCGAAGGACTGCCACATACCATACGGTCCGACGTTGGAAAGTGCAATGTTGCCCCAAACCACGGATATCATTGATGCACTGCAAAGGTTGTCGTCTTTTTAAAGACTGTTATTATTTAAGGAAAACAAAAATATGTCAATAGTAGAAGTAGTCATGCCTCAGCTCGGGGAAAGTCTTACCGAGGGAACAATAGTAAAATGGCACAAGAAACCGGGAGATCAGGTAAAGAAGGATGAGACTCTGCTGGAAATAAGTACTGATAAGGTGGATTCCGAAATTCCATCTCCTGCATCCGGAGTCGTAGTAAGAGTGATCTTTGAAGAGCAAAAAACCGTCGCCGTACGGACAGTTATTGCTGAGATTGAAACGGATGAATCTGCAGCCGTTGTAAGCACTGCCGCGGCGCCCCCGATTGTCGCGAAGGAACTTATAAAAACGGAGAAAAGTCCTAAACCAGTCGCACCTTCAACCCTCCCGAAAGTAGAGAAGGTTAGCGAAGGGAAATTTTACTCACCCCTCGTATTGAGTATCGCACGCGAAGAGGGTATTTCAATGACCGAGTTAGAACAAATACCCGGAACCGGAGCCGGTGAAAGAGTTACGAGGAAGGATATTCTCGCGTATGTTGCAACAAGGAAACACGGAACCGTTCCTCCATCTGCAGGAATGGCTGTGACTCAGCCTACGCCTCATCCGACTGCTCATATCGAGGTCACACTTAAACATCTCGAAAGCGGGGATCTTGCGAAGAAATATCCGGCTCCGCAGTATGATGTTCTGCAGATGAGCAACGTCATAGCCCGAATGTCGGAACACATGGTGAAGAGCGTGCATACATCGCCGCACGTATGGGCTGTACATGAATGTGATATGACAAATGTGGAGAGAGCGCGGAGCAAAAACGCAGAGATATTCGAGCGACGTGAGGGATTCAAACTGACCTATACACCTTTCGTGTGCGATGCGGTTATCAGGGCGATCAAACAGTTTCCTCTCATCAATTCATCGGTTGAGGGTGATAAAATCATCATGAAGAAATTCGTCAACCTCGGTATAGCAGTTGCGACCGAGAGCGGATTGATAGTACCGGTGATAAAGAATGCGGATGAGAAAAACTTTGTGGGACTTGCACGAGCAATCAATGACCTTGCCACTCGTGCCCGGACTAAGCGCCTCATGCCCACAGACATCGAGGGTGGGACATTTACAATTACCAACTTCGGTGTTTTTAATACGCATATCGGTATTCCGATTATTAACCAGCCGCAGGTTGCTATTCTCGGAACAGGTGTGATAAAAAAACGTCCTATTGTTATTAATGATGCCATTGCTATTCGTTCTATAGCGAATTTCACTTTGGCTTTTGATCACAGGATAATTGATGGTGCGTTGGGAGGTTTATTTGCTGAGACAGTATGCAAATTACTGGGCTCTTACGATCCTGAAGCCCTCATTTAGTGCGGGGTGATGTAATCAGAAGGTAAATAGAAGAGATGATATCTAAATCAATGGAAGAAAAAATCAACTCATGTGCACAGGGAGGATGTAATGAAACGGTTGAAAAGGTAAATCGTCGTCCGCCGTGGCTCAAGGCGCGCATACCCGGCGGCGAAAGGTATGCATGGGTAAAAAATATTATCGCATCCCGGGGACTTCACACGGTCTGTGCAGAAGCACGATGTCCGAATATCGGAGAGTGCTGGAACAGCGGGACCGCAACTTTCATGATTCTCGGTGACATATGCACACGAAATTGTGGCTTTTGCGCCGTGAAGACGGGGAAACCCACCCAGGTCGATTCAGGGGAACCCTACCGTATTGCTGAGGCGGTCAGAGCAATGGAAATTCGGCATGCAGTAATTACATCAGTCAGTCGTGATGATATACCTGACGGTGGTGCGAAAATATTTGCAGAGACAATCCGGCAAATACGAGCAACTTCTCCGGATACAAGAATTGAAGTGCTTATTCCGGATTTCAAAGGTGATGAAAGTGCACTGGATGCAGTTCTTGGCGCATTGCCCGATGTTCTCAATCACAATCTGGAAACGGTTCCCAGCCTTTACGAGATAGTACGTCCGCAGGCATCGTATCTGCGATCACTCGCTATTCTCGATAAGTCAAAGCGCCATGGATGCACCACGAAAACAGGATTAATGGTCGGTATCGGAGAAACCACGGAGGAAGTAACCGCAGTAATGAAGGATGTGCGTAGAGTTGGGTGTGATATTCTGACGATCGGCCAGTACCTTCAGCCAACGAAGGATCATCTCCCTGTGGCACGCTTTGTCCACCCAGATGAGTTTGAAACATACCGCGAAAAAGGATTGGTACTGGGATTCAAGCATGTAGAATCAGGGCCCTTGGTTAGGAGCTCTTACCACGCAGAGCATCAGCGGATCTAACCATGTGACTATTACTTTCTGTTGCCTATCTGAGAAAAATTTATTACATTAACAAAGTATCAAATCGAAATCTCTCATTTTTTATCAAATTTCAAGGATTTATTGTGACATTGGCTCAACGATTGACCCATTCGTATAATCAGGATGAGATCGAAATGAAGTGGTATCTCATTGATGCAAGTGGCCTCGTTCTCGGCAGAGTTGCCAGTCAGGTAGCTCGGATCCTGCGGGGTAAACATAAACCAATCTTCACGCGGAATGTAGACTGTGGAGATTATGTCGTCGTCATAAATGCAGATAAAATAAGAGTCACTGGGAAGAGGGAATCATTGAAAGAATATTTTCATCACACCGGATACCCAGGCGGTGCTACCATGGAATCATACAAGGACTTGATGAAAACGAATCCGGAGAAGGTTTTTACACATGCCGTGAAGGGAATGATCCCGCACAACCGTCTCGGTGTACGCGTTTTCAAAAAACTCAAAGTGTACCGTGGTGCTGATCACCCGCACAAAGCCCAGAAACCAGAACCACTGAAAGTATAAGGGAACGACAATGGCAGTTCATCACCAGAAGATTGCAGTCGGAAGACGAAAAACAGCAGTTGCCCGAGTAATTCTAAGGCTGGGACAGGGCGACATCACCGTCAACCGTAAGGAACTTGCAAAATATTTTCCGATTGACACACTCCGCAATGAGATACTCCTTCCGTTCACAGTGACTGAAACGTCAGGCAAGTACGACGTGCTTGTCACAGTTGAGGGTGGAGGCCAGACAGGTCAGGCCGGAGCCATCAAACTCGGAATCTCCCGCGCCCTCGTCGAAATGAACGGTGATTTCCGTATGAAATTACGTGAACACAATCTCCTTACACGGGATTCACGTATGGTGGAGCGTAAGAAATACGGCCAGAAGAAAGCGCGCAAACGATTTCAATTTTCTAAACGATAAAATAGACACGATACCATGGCTGTGCTATAGGTACACCGTGGTGATAGCAGAAGCGCTGAATTCGTACCTTATACCCGAGATGCGGATCAGCAAGTTAGTGGAAATAATTTAAAACATCAACCATATCCTCCGATTGAACCGGAAGTGTTCTGCCGCGTTAAATTGCGCCGGAATCCCGGGGAGAGATGAAGAGGGTAGACGAACAAACTAACATAGGAGTCATATAATGCCCCGTATTGAATTAACCGACCTTCTTAACGCAGGCGCGCACTTCGGGCACCTCACCCGCCGTTGGAATCCAAAGATGAAACCTTTCATTTTTATGGAACGCAATGGTATCCACATAATTGACCTCAAAAAAACCCAGGAACTTCTGGAATCAGCAAGCAATGCTCTTGCCAACATAATTGGACAGGGGAAGAAAATTCTTTTCGTCGGGACGAAAAGTCAGGCAGCGCAGGTTATCGAGGAGGAAGCGAAGCGGTGTGGAGCTTTTTACGTTTCGAAACGGTGGCTTGGCGGAATGCTTACAAACTTTGCCACGATTCGTAAGAGCGTGAAGAGGCTTCAGAACATCGAGAAGATGGAAACTGACGGAACGTACGATAAGATAACGAAAAAAGAGGCTCTCGTCCTCGATCGGGAAAAGGAGAAACTGCAGGACATACTTTCGGGTGTGGTCGACATGACAAGATTGCCCGGCGCGTTGTACGTTGTTGACATAAAAAAAGAGGATATCGCAATCAAGGAAGCCCGTAAGCTCGGAATCCCCGTCTTTGCAATAATTGATACGAACTGTGATCCGATGGCGGTCGATTTCCCTATCCCTGCAAACGACGATGCGATAAAATCCATACAGGCAATATCAAAAGTGATTGCCGATGCGGTCCTCGAAGGGACGGAACGTGTGTCTGCGGAACAGGAGGGTTCGGAAGGAACGGGTAAGCAAGTAGAATTACGCAACAGAAAGTGAATCAGAGCACACACACGATAGAAAGCGAGTTTATTGTATGGTAATATCATCAGAACTGGTTAAAACATTGCGTGACCGTACCGGAGCCGGGATGATGGACTGCAAGAGAGCACTTGCAGAGTCGAACGGTGACATGGATAAGGCTATAGATCATCTGCGTAAAAAGGGCGCTGCGACTGCGGAAAAACGTGCAGGCCGTGCTGCGAATCAGGGTGTCATTGAGGCGTACATTCACGCGGGCGGACGGATCGGAGCAATGCTGGAGTTGAACTGCGAAACTGATTTCGTCGCAAAGACCGACGATTTCAAATTTCTCGCCCGTGATATCACCATGCAGATCGCTGCAATGAATCCGCTTTACATAACCCGTGAAGACGTTACGAAAGAAACTATCGAACACGAGATTGAAATATACCGGCAACAGGCACGCAACGAGAAAAAACCCGAACTGGTAGTCGATCGTATCGCAGAAGGAAAGCTCGAGAAATATTACCAGGAATATTGTTTGCTCGAGCAAACATACATCAAGGATTCAGGCAAAACTATTAAAGATCTTATCCTCGATATCACTGCGAAGACGGGTGAAAAGATAACAATCCGGAGATTCAAACGATACCACCTCGGTGAACAATGACAATAGGCAGCTAAAGGGATATTTGCAGACGTATTGACGCAATAAATGATGAAGAAAATGAGAAAACACTACAAGCGAATCATCCTGAAGGTGAGCGGTGAGGCGCTCATGGGTGAAAAGGAATTCGGGATCGATGCGCGCGTTCTCAGTCTGTATGCCGATGAGATCGCTGAAATTTATAGAATGGGCGTCCAGATTGGCATCGTCATCGGAGGAGGGAACATCTACCGCGGCGTCGAAAATTCTTCCGACGGAATCGATAAGGTAACGGGCGATCATATGGGAATGCTTGCAACGATGATCAACGGCCTCGCACTTCAGGGAGCCCTCGAACACCGCGGAATTTTCACGCGACTGATGAGTCCCATAAATATGGAAGAAATTGCCGAACCGTTCATTCGCAGGCGCGCGATCCGACACCTCGAAAAGGATCGTATCGTAATATTCGGCGCAGGTACGGGAAATCCATATTTCACAACCGATTCTGCCGCAGCACTCCGTGCAGTGGAAGTCAATGCTGATGTCATTATCAAAGGAACCCGCGTCGACGGTGTGTATGATTGTGATCCGGAAAAATTTCCCGATGCATACAAATTCGATGAAATCACTTACGATGAGGTCATTAAAAAAGACCTTAAAGTAATGGACCTGACCGCTATCACTCTCTGCAAGGAAAACGATATGCCCATAATTGTATTCAATATGAACAGAGGAGACAGCCTAAAACAGATTATTATGGGTAGACGGGTGGGTACGATAGTGTATTCGATAACGAAAAGCGGAAAACGACGGTAATAACTATCCTCATCAAGAATTGGCAGGATGGAAATGATAAAAAATATCATCAAGCAGACTGAAGAAAAAATGCACAAAGCGGTTGAAGTGGTGCGTCACGAATTCGTGAAGATCCGAACCGGTAAAGCTACGACTGCGCTCCTCGATGGAGTTAAGGTTGATTATTACGGTTCTCAGGCGCCTCTTCAGCAGGTCGCGAATGTGAGCGTGAAGGACATACACACAATATCCATTCAACCTTGGGATAAAAGCATGATCCAGCCCATCGAGAAAGCGGTCATGGCGGCAAACCTGGGCTTGAATCCAATCACCGATGCCAATGGAATCCGTGTCCCAATTCCGCCTCTTAATGAGGAACGCCGTAGAGAACTCGTCAAGCTTGTAAAGAAGTTTGCTGAAGAAGGTAAAATAGCCGTTCGAAACGTTCGTCGTGATGCCATCGAACATCTGAAAAAATCAGAAAAACTTGAGCACTTCTCCGAGGACGAACGAAAACGAGCCGAACTGGATGTCCAGAAAATGACCGATAAGTTTATTAAGGATGTCGACGGACTGGTTGAACTCAAAGAAAAAGAGATAATGGAAGTCTGATATTTGCCTCCAGCCGATCGTTCGAATACTGATCGCTATCCGTAGAATCTGTACCCTTTCCCTCGGCCACACCATGTAACAATATAATGCTACTTTCGTACAATAGGTATAACATCACAGGTACTCATAAATGGAAGAAAACGGCCAAAAAACAAGACGCTTATACAAATCTCGACGCAATAAGATCATCGACGGTGTTTGCGGTGGTTTTGCCGAGTACTTTGATGTCGATGCGTCAATCGTCAGACTTCTTTGGGTCCTCGTTACATTGATGGGTGGAACCGGATTTATCGCCTATCTGGTTGCGATGATTATCATGCCCGTCAATCCGGAACACCTCGTGTCACCATCCCCGACAACTACACAGACCAACGGCAAGAGCGACAGACGGAGGTTTTTCGGTGTGCTCTTAATCCTGGTCGGTTCTCTTGTTCTCCTGGTGAACATCGGCTGGTTCTGGGATTTTGGCTGGTGGTCTTTTACCAGGTCGATTCTTCTCCCTATGCTTATCATCGGTCTTGGAGCATTTTTGATTTACCTCCAAACCTCCCGGAAGAAAACGCCTTCTTCTGATTCCGGAATTGCAGGAGAAGCGCCAGCTGGTATTCAGATGAGAAAGGAACTCCGGCGGTCCAAAGAAAACAGGAAACTGTTCGGCGTTTGCGGCGGTTTGGGTAAATATTTCGATATAGATCCGACGATGATTCGATTCACTTTTGTGTTCCTTACACTAATATCATTCGGATGGGGATTGCTGATATATATTATTCTCGGTATCGTCATGCCTGAAGAGAAATCTTCACTAACATCATCTTAAGGAGAGTTCCATGTCTAACATCAAGTACAATATTTCGTGGTTTGGTATTCTTCTGGTGGTCATCGGCATTGTCATGCTCCTGGACCATTTCAGTGTCTTTGATATTGATTTTTCGACGGTGTTCTGGCCTCTGATGATGCTTGTCGGAATCGTTATCGTAAGCAGAGGTTTTGCCGGTACAAACCGGGGAAAAATATTCTGGGGATCGGCGCTATTTCTGTATTCGCTCTTCTTCCTTATCCGATCAATTGATTACTTTGAAATTCACGGTCGGCTTATTTTCCCGGCGTCGTTTATCATTTTCGGCATCGCATTCTTTATGATGTACCTGGGAAATATCAAGGACTGGCCTCTGATAATACCCGCCGCAATTCTGGGCGGAATGGGAACATTGTTTATCCTAACCGAGTATGGTTACCTCTACAGATGGGATGTCTGGGAAGCGATCGCCGATTACTGGCCAGTACTGCTTATAATCGTCGGGATCGTACTTATTCTGAAACGCAAATCGTACACTCCTCCTCCGCCGCAGACCCCAGCAGTTTAAGAATCACAATTATAGGGAATAACTCTGCATGAAGCATCACTTCAGCAGAGTTATTTTTTTTGTGTAGTCGATATTTCCAACCTTGAGGTGACAGAAATATACACCGCTCGCAGACGCATTTCCTGCCTCGTCACTCCCGTCCCAACGTGTCATATAATTTCCGAACGGGAGCGTTTCGTCGAGAAGCGTTTTCACTCTCTGACCGAAGACATTATGAATTTCCAATCTTACGCGTGAATTCGATAAATTTGCCGGGATTGTATAGCTTATTATTGTAGAAGAATTAAAAGGATTGGGATAATTTTGATGCAGGTAAGCTGTACCAGGAATCGGTGGAACTACATCCTCATCGTCGGATGATGTGATCAGATTAATTCCCGCCGGAAGTTTATTTCCCAAAGTATCCGTTAAGTATAGGTTGACCCACGCCGGTCGCGTTGAATTTATGAGATAAGAACCTTTCCAATCCTCGTCGCTAAGTCGGAGAAAATTGGTGGTCAGATACTCATGATAACTCATCACAGGTCCCACATAGGCAATCGCAGTATTATCTGCTGTGTGTGCGATCCAAACTCCCATATTTATCCTTCCCGTTCCTGCATGCAGAATCCAACCCACCGGCGCACCGTTCTCATCGGTTGGGACAGTATGAACGTCAGCCACGGTGAAATCCGCTTCCAACATATCATTCTCACCTCTATAGTACAATGCTGGATACCAGCCGTCATATGTCGGGACGCAATTTGGTACAGAATACAAAAGATGCTGCAGGAAATTAATCTCATCAGATGAAAGTTGCTGATGTTCCAATTCCTTTTGAGCAATAGTTATAAGCGTATCCATTGTACCGGATAATTTTGAGTAATATCCAACGATATAGTCGCGTACCCGGCCGTACTCGCTTGTAAAAGGCATCTGAGAAAATTCTTCTTTGGCGATTTCACCGTAATTTTTCACTGCAAGGTAGAATTCAGGATTTGGTTCCACATATCCATATGGATAAGAACAAACGAATCCACCCGTGTAAGATTGTTTTGCGTAGAGGATATTGTCATGTCTCAGTTGAGACCATGATGCAAGTTGTGTATTCATTTTTTCCTGCCACCAGGCGCCTGTCTGCATAAATCCCGGGAGGGAATCGCGGACGGCAGGCGGATTCAATGTGCGGATGACTTGAAGCCACAAGTTAAAGAGAGAAGAATTCCAATATTCTTCATCATAGTTGTTAATAAGATATCTGAGCGATGCAAGATTTGATGCGTACTTGTACTTATCAAGCTCACTCTGAAGAAGCTGTATTGCTGCATCGTTTCCAAGTCCAAAAAGTACATCAAGTGTTGAAGGAAGCAGCCGGGCAATATTCTGACCTCCAAACCAGATACGATCATAAACAACCTGACTTGTGATATATGAATCAATTATGAACCTCTGACCGAAAAGCAGAAAAGCCGAAGGCGGCGTTATGCTTTCCATATCCATCGGATCGGCAATAAGAATCTGTGACAAGATATTCTGGAAGGCGAACGTTTTTGTTTTGAGCGTATCCATGAACTTTTGTGCAATGACTGAATCGAGTAAATCTGATGCACTGCTTAAACCTGTAGAGGTTATGAGAGAATCCATCTGAGGGAGTGTTAAGTTATCCGATTCACCAACGAAAAATCTAATAACATCCTCGATTTCCTGAAAGAGTGGCAATGCATTTGCACCCTTTGTCGCTTCGAGTATGAGAACTGCATCAATTATCTGACGCTGTACATCCTCAAAAGGAATCGGATCTCCAAAAACAGAGCTTGGTGGCAAGAGATATAGCTCAATCCTGCCGAGCCACATCATCGCCTTGAAATACTTGGCAAGAATCGGATGATAGTCATCATCGTAATGTCCGCGTACTTTAAATTGACTGAAATCTATATCTCTGTTTGTTTCTGCAAAGAGTGGAAGTGAAACCGGATACTCACCTTCTATGCCATCAAGTATGGTTTGGACTATTGTTTCATTCTCCGGGAAATATGGCTGTATGTCATGACCCAGAAGAATCAGTGGAACTGTTAGATAAACATCAACGTCCCTCAACGTCTGAGACATCGCACTATCTTTATTGTAAACACCCTCCAAATCAATAATCTCGTCATGGAGCATTCCTAATAAGGAATCTAATTTCGGTGCTAAAAGATCTAATTCCGTAATTTTCAGAATCACGTCGTAGGATCTGTGAAATGCATGTAATATCGCATCGGTGGAAATGAAAACCGGGAGATCTTTTTCCCATATATCTGTGAATGCTTCACCAAATGAATTTTTCGACAGCCGTTCAGAAACAAAAAATCCATGATCCTGGAGAAGAGCGAATTCTTCATCGGTAATCCCGTATTTAATTCTGATGCTGTCCAGGTATAAAACGGAATCCATGTTAATGTCGGCTCTGCGTTCGAATTTTCCGGCAGGATACATCTCTGCTAATTGTTGCGAGGTGAGATTTTTATGTTCGAGCAGAAACTGCTGATAAGTGTTGATGTCGAAAGAAGACTGCGCTGTGAGCGTTTGCGTGCATCCGAGAAGTATGATGCTTGTAAGTAAAAAACGGAATGTTTTCATACGACCTCCATGAGAATGAAACATGAGTTCTCAATAAAAAGGTAAGCAATAATTTTATTACTGTCAAATGAAACGAATCATGCGGATCATTTTTTCATGTGGTCCAGCGCTTCTCCAAGTCGTCGTAAGCCTTCGCAAAATATTTCTGGTTTAAGCCCATAGCCAATACGCAGATGGTCGGGCATTTCAAAAAATCTGCCGGGCGTTACAATTGTATCATACTTCCTGATAAGTATTGTATTGAGGATTTCGACAGTAGTTGGTTTGAAACGAGGGAAAACTACGGTACCAAACCGGGGAAGGTACGCATCGAATTCCGTCCTCTTCTTCAGAAAATCGGCAAGGATTGGCCTATTTTCCTCCAGTATCGATCTTGCCCATGATCGAATTTCGCTGAGATGTCTGAATGCATTCACGCTTAATTGTTCGGCAGAAAAGGCATGTTTGACGTACATCAGGTCGGAAAGTCTCCATAACTGTTTTATGATATCCGGCTGAGCAAGAACCCATCCGCAGCGAAGTCCACCGAGACCGTACACTTTCGTGAGACTGTTGGTCACGATGAACCTGTCTCCCAAGTGGATGGACGACCGGGGTGAATGTGGAAAAACAGAATCCAGGTAGACTTCATCTACAAGGACGTAGGCGCCGACGGATTGTGCGGTTGTGCCTATCTCTTTCAGCGTTTCCTGATCGATGAGAGCAGAGCTGGGGTTGTGAAGATTGGTCAGGATGATCAGTTTGGTCTTATCGGTTACGACCGATCGAACATCGACCGGATCGATTTTGTATTCGTTCTCCAATCGTCGTGGGAAACGGTGTACTACAGCTCCCAGATGTTCCGCAGTTGAGAGGAGAAGTTCGTAGGTTGGCTGCTCGATGACCACTTCGTCTCCGGTCTCCAGCAGAAGAGCCATCGTGATGTAATTAGCCATAGAACTCCCGAGTGTGGTAAAAATCATTTCAGGAGTTATTCCGTACCGGGCAGCGATTGCATCAACGAGCGGTTCATACCCGTAGTAATCATCTCCGGAGATCTCAACTGTCTGGGCGGAGAGATCTGAAATGGGATGAGGGTAGTTCATCAAGCCGCTTGTTGCGAGGTTGTGCGTAATGTGGACATTTTCCTTTGCCCACTGCATATATTCGGAATTCATTATGCGGATTTTTTCCATGGGAACACTTTCCACGGCCGGAGATTACCGGTCGTCGGGTGATAGTAAGTAAAGAGTACTCTTGGAATGTACTAAATAAGAAATGAATTATGAAAAGAATATTTTACCGTAAGCATTTTACATGCATAGATGCTGGAGTGCAAGTTCCTCGTAATTATTAAAGGACGTTGCTTACCCGGAAGCCTTGCACTCTATGATTATTAAAATCCATCAGTCGGCACAAGCTCTCGGAAGTTATAATTATAAGGAGTCATGAATTGCCACGAGCTTCAGCTCGCGGCAATAATAGAAACTCTGAATGGGCTTTAGCCCTTATTATTTTCATCTGTGCATGCTTCGATAAACTCATCGTACTCCGCAGAAAAGGATTTTATCTGGTGATGACTTTCCTGATTCTTAATATATTCTCGAACAACATCCACTACTGAATTACTCACAGAAACTGCAATATATTCATCCTGCCATTCAAAGTTATCGATGAATCGGAGATTATTATTTGCCCAATGCGATGATTCTCCTTTGATTAGCTGTGCAACCTTTGAAATCGTTTGATCATTCTTCAGCGAAATTAGCGCATGTACATGATCGATATACCCGTTGATGAAATCGATATAGATACCTTTTGATCGGGCATTCTCCCGGATATGGGAGAATAAACAAGTTCTGCATTCTTTAACGAGAATGGGTCTCCTATATTTTGTTGCCCAGATGAGATGAATCCAGATTTTTATATATGGCATAATTCCTCCCGGATTTAGAATATATTTATCCCTGAAGGTCGTGGCAATTCAGGTCGTGACAATTTAATAGTTTGGATTAAATTTGGATTAGAGATATGAAGATTATGAAGGAAAATATGGAGTGATCTCCATTTCTTGGAGACCACTCCATATTTATTTAACTTATTTGCAGAGAATCATTTTCTTCGTTTCTGCAAAATTACCTGCAGTTAGCCGGTAGAAATATATACCGGATGCAAGTCCGAGAGTGTTCAGTTTTATAGATTTGTAGCCTGCCTCCTGCATACCATCAACGAGTGTCGCCACTTCCTGACCGAATACATTATATACCTTCAAAGTGATCCTCGTATTCTCGATCAAGTCATATTTGATGGTTGTTAAAGGATTGAATGGATTCGGGCTGTTCTGATGCAGTGCCGCCTTCAAGGGCAGAGTAGATCGAATGGCATTTTTTCCCTCTTCTGTTGGTGGTGCAGGGGGGAGTTCGGAAATTGGGACAATGGATATTTTTTCTAAAGCGGATCTCTCCCCGCCATAAATTGAGAGTATAATCTGCCCCGCTTCACTTACCTTCACCCAATAACCCTTCCCGGGTTGTATTGTATCAGTCGAGTTATATGCGGTGGTATATTCGAAGATCTCAGAAGTTACAATTCCTGCCGGTATCGAGGTTATCTCTGTAACTTCGATAGGGACGCTGATTGAACCGATCATATTCCACCCTTCGACAACGTCGATCGTATCTTCAAAAATAGCTCTACCACTAATCGAAACCGTTTCACT
Organism: uncultured Chlorobiaceae bacterium; assembly: GCA_964353675.1. Classification (GTDB taxonomy): domain Bacteria; phylum Bacteroidota; class Ignavibacteria; order UBA10030; family SZUA-254; genus CAYGXH01. The sequence continues at coordinate 3,486 of CAYGXH010000016.1, read as the reverse complement.
CCCGCCATACTTCAGCCAGTATCCCACACCATTGCTCAGTGTTTCCTTTTCTACATATGTGCCTTCATAGGCATATGCGGGGCTGATTGCGTTTACAAATTGTATTACTTTTCGCGGATCGCTGACAATAAGAGGCAGTGAAATCATATTCCAATTTGTAGCCAATTCGATGTCAAGGTTCGATTCACTCAGTATCAATTCCAGAGGTTCAATTGAGAGCGCCCATGACATTCCGCCGTCAATGCTTACTTCGAAGAAGATATCGAAAAAGCTATCCACCCTCCACGAGTCCGATGATTTTTTTCTTGCATTAAATTCCCCCATTGTTATTTTTGTCGGACTTTCTCGGAGGAGGACCCCGGGTGGCAGCGTACCCCCTGAAATATCAAACTGCAACATCTCAGTGTCGTAAAAATTCATCGGATCATCATCATCGAAGTGGTCGAGATAAGAAGAGTTCGTTGCAGATGCCTGCATGTCCATCCATGTCAGTCCATTATCCAACGACAGCTCAAATTCAACAAGACCGGTATAGTTGAATATTTTGAACTCACCCGAAAGAGGCGGTGAATCCGGCGGATTGAGGTCGTAGTGTTTCATGCTCCGAAGGGCGACTCCGTTATGCCAGTAGATTGTTTTGTCTTCTTTACTCTTATACGATCCATCCGGTGGGAAGTAATCCGTATTCGTGAGTGTTATGGGGAGGTAGCGTAGTTCCATGTAGATGTCATTCAACGCAGGTGCCCATGTCATACCACCGTCTATGCTGATTTCCGTAAAGATATCGAAGAAGCTATCACATACAAAATCGTCCTTCCCTTCAATTGTCAATCTTCCAATTGATCGCAAGGTGGGGCTTTCACGTATAAGTGTTCCTAGCGGGAGAACACCGCCGGAAATGTCCATTTGTACAATCTCTACATCGAAGAAACTCTCAGATGATGAATCTGCGGTGTGGTCGAGGATCGCTGTATTTGGAGTTTTGACTTCATTATATGTCCAAGTCGCTCCCTGGTCAAGCGATACTTCAAAGGAGAGAAATCCGGTGAAGGGGTAAATCTGTTGCAGCCCAAGCGCAGGCGTAGCGGCGAATGGTCTCAATGTTCGGTGGACCATATTTCGGATCATAATTCCCATCGGGTAATATATCATACTCCCCGGCTTGCTTATATAACGACCGTAGGGTGGGAAAACGTCAGATCCGCAGAGATGTTCAGGGGAGTAAATCGTCATCGTGTAACTCTGTCTTCCCTGACAATAGTTCTGATCTTCCACAAGTACAATAAATGTGAAGAATCCGTAATCTGATGCTAATCCGGAGAGTAAACCGTCAGTGGTCAGGGTCATATCCGGCGGGAGAGAACCGCTTTCTATTGTGAATGTATAGGGGGGTGTCCCTCCTGATGCAATAAGTGTCTGCGAAAATTCATTGCCAACCTGTCCGGCAGGCAGTGTTGCCGGTTCGATTGTTATTGTGGGACATTCGTATAATTCGAGCACGATTGAATTATCGGCGGAAAACCATGACATTCCTCCATCCATAGTCATTTCCAGGAATACATCAAAGAAACTATTTATCATGTATCCTAACATAGTTAATCTAGTCGTATACTGTCCAGTTGACGCTCTGGTTGGACTCTCACGCAGCATGACGCCCGGAGGTAGATTTCCACCGGCACATGTCATGGCCAGATGTTCACCAGCGTATAAGTTTGTTGGAGGATCTATAGCCATGAATGTGAGTTGTGAAGTATTGATACATGGTGCAACAATATCAATCCACGTTCCCCCCTGGTCGAGCGATAGCTGGAATAACATGAGGTCGCTGTATGCATGTATTACTGGCGGTCCTGGCGGAGGCGGTGGTATGGAAGCTGTAGGAAATCGTTTAACAATGTTGCGCACTATACTACCGGTTTGAAATTTAATCGAAGTTCCCGTTTGACTAACATAGTTTCCGAGTGGAGGAAATACATCTGTTATAAAAAAAGATTCAGCCGGATAGTAGGAAAATTCGATAGTTAGAGCACCTGGTGCAGGGTACCATGTCATGCCGCCGTCGGCACTGATTTCAAGCCAGATATCAAAGAAACTATCGATCATGAATCCACCGGCAACATCCCTCACTTTAACCTTGCCTGCCGAGGCCAAAGTCGGACTTTCGCGTAACATGGTACCGCCAGGCAACGGTCCCCCTGCAATATTGAGCGCTAGTACTTCAGCGTCAAAATATCTGGTTAAGCCCGTATCGGCAATATGGTTTAAACGAACTGAGTTAAATGCCGGTGCAGTTCCGTAATACCATGTCATACCGCCATCAATAGAGAGTTCATAGGCCGTTGTTGAGTTATGTGTATAGGTTTTCCATCCTCCTCCCAGGAGTGGTAGTGTATCAAATTGTGAGAAGTTCCTGCTACCGAGGTAGCGGAGTGAAATTCCCAATGGCCAGGTAATTAGACTGCCCGATACAGATTCATATTTTCCGTTACAGGGAAAGAGATCAGCAGGTACAAATAATTCCGGCGGCGCTTGTACAGAGCGAGTTCGTTGTGTATAATCGTCGCCGTATGATAGGTATGATATTAAAAACAGACTTATCAATACGATGAACAAGAGCTTCCGAATTATGAAAAAGTGTTTCATACAACCCCCTTGGTAATGTTGTTATTAGTTATTGATTATTTAACGTTCGTCATTTGCCTGCCCGCCGTCTTTATGGCGGGTCATTGAGCAGAGAGCGTAGAGCTAAGAGGTTAGAGATGTTAGCGCTGAGGTGTGAGCTTTGAGCCCTGAGTGTTAATCCACTGCTCAGTGCTCACTGCTCATCGCTCTCCGCTCTTAGCTCTCTGCTCTACGCTCTTTGCTCCTATCCTTGTGGATTGCCATCGTTCTTGTTCCGTATCCATCGAAAGGCAGGGGAAGAATTACCAAATCTCCAAAACATATACTTCCGCAGATAATCGGAAGTAATCATCCAAAAAATCTAATAAATGGATTCATCAATGTCAATTATTTTGTATTATCCGTTTAATTCTGGTGAAATATCTTTTACTTGTCCCTACTCATAACACGGAGAATGTACCAGATGATCACCTCCCTGATCTGCAATAATGAGGGAATATCCGTATATTTTTTTAGTTTTCGGTATATTATAAAAAAATCTTCAAGCTGGATTTAATCCTGTATAGTGTCCCGATCAACAGTGGTTGAATAATACAATGATACATGAGGCACGATATGCATAGAATGAAAATTGCGGTTATTGTAACGACTCTTATGTCCCTGCAATCTGATCTTGGGTATTCGCAGGAACAATTCTCTGATAGACAGATCGACAGCCTCGCAAAATTTGGTATTCAGCTCTACTCCGAAGGTAAATACAAAGAAGCGATTGTTGCTCTGGATTCAATAGTAAATTCAGCCTCCGGTTCTTTAGTCAAATATTACCTTGGATTGAGTTATACGGCAGTCAATAACATTCAATCA
>CAYGXH010000015.1:0-17612 GCA_964353675.1 uncultured Chlorobiaceae bacterium | reverse complement strand
ATAAAGTTTTATAACTCTTCGGTGGGTAAAAAACTCATCGTGGGATTGACGGGCATTCTCCTCATTGCGTTTTTAGTCATACACCTTATCGGCAACCTATTGCTCTTTCGTAATGATGGCGGCGCCGCCTTCGATGCTTATTCGGAGTTGCTGCCCCAGGTCGTGGTTATCAGGATCATTGAAATTCTTCTTTTCCTCCTGATACTTTTCCATATCATCACGGCGGCATATACATGGTTAATCAACAAACAAACACGCGACGAGCAGTACAATGTAAGGAAGCCGGGGGCGACGAGTCCGCTCTCATCCCGCACGATGTTTCTCACCGGTAGTATTATTTTCATTTTCCTGGTCATCCACATGAGAACATTCTGGTGGACATCCCGCTACGAAGCAGGTGAACATTTCTCCATGCATACACTTGTGCGAAATGTTTTTTCTGATCCGTTTTATGATGTGTTATACCTGGTTGCTCTGTTCCTGCTAGGATTTCACCTCCACCATGGCTTTCAATCGGCACTGCAGACATTCGGACTGCGTGAAAAGAAGTATGTAACGCTGATCGAGTGGTGCGGAGTCATCGTGTGGCTTTTAATACCGCTCGGCTTTGCAGTAATACCCGTTTGCTTCTATTTGACTTTACGTTAGATTGGACATCACTATGGTATTGAATTCAAAAATTCCCGAAGGTCCCATCCAGCAAAAATGGGATAACCATCGATTCAACGTGAAACTCGTGAATGCCGCAAATAAGCGGAAGTACTCGGTTATTATCGTGGGGACGGGTTTAGCGGGAGCATCGGCGGCTGCATCCCTCGCCGAACTCGGGTATAACGTTATCACGCTCTCGTATCACGAATCACCCCGACGCGCACACAGCATTGCCGCACAGGGCGGTATCAACGCCCCGAAAAATTATAAGAACGACGGCGACAGCATATGGCGGCTTTTCTTCGACACCGTTAAGGGAGGCGATTACCGCGCCCGTGAAGCAAATGTGTATCGGCTCGCGCAGGTAAGCGGTAATATCATAGATCAATGCGTCGCGCAGGGTGTACCGTTCGGCCGTGATTACGGCGGATTGCTGGACAATCGTTCGTTCGGCGGCGCTCAGGTATCCCGCACATTTTACGCGCGTGGTCAGACCGGCCAACAGCTTCTGCTGGGTGCCTACGGCGCTCTAGCACGACAGACCCATCTGGGGCGTGTGAAGTTCTTTGGCCGCCGGGAAATGCTCGATCTCGTGGTCATAGACGGGAAAGCACGAGGCGTCATCGCGCGCAACCTCGAGACAGGTCACATCGAACGATACATCGCGGATGCGGTTATTCTCGCAACCGGCGGTTACGGCAATGTTTTTTTCCTTGCAACGATGGCTAAATATTCAAATGCCACCGCTATCTGGAAATCGCACAAGAAGGGCGCATTATTCGGAAATCCCTGCTTCACTCAAATTCATCCGACCTGTATACCTCTCTCAAGCGGTTCCCAGTCGAAACTGACCCTGATGAGCGAGAGTCTGCGTAATGACGGTCGTATCTGGGTTCCGAAAAAAGCGGGCGACAAGCGTAATCCCCGGGAAATTCCCGAAGAAGAACGCGATTACTACCTCGAACGGCTCTACCCATCATACGGAAATCTGGCGCCGCGTGACATCGCTTCGCGACGTGCAAAAGAAATTTGCGACAAGGGATTCGGAGTAGGAACGACCGGGTTGGCAGTTTACCTTGACTTTGCTGATGCACTCAAGAGAAACGGAAAAGCATATGTTGAGGAAAAATACGGTAATCTGTTCGATATGTACCACGAGATAACAGACGAAAACGGGTATGAATTACCCATGCGCATTTACCCCGCAGTTCATTACACGATGGGCGGGCTTTGGGTCGATTACAATCTCATGAGCACGATTCCCGGACTCTATGTCCTGGGCGAGGCGAATTTTTCTGACCATGGCGCTAACCGGCTTGGGGCGAGCGCTCTTATGCAGGGTCTTGCCGACGGATATTTTGTCATTCCGTATACAATCGGAGATTACCTCGCGACCAACAAATTCCCGTCGATCAAAACTGACCATCCTTCCTTTGAAGCGGCGGAGAAGGAAAATATGGATGTGCTCCGCAGACTTGTTTCTATCAAGGGAAAACAGCCGGTAGACATACTGCATAAACGTCTGGGAACAGTAATGTGGGAATACTGTGGTATGGGAAGAAATGCAATTAACATGAAAAAAGCTCTGGAGCTGATTCCCCAGGTGCGTGAGGAATTCTGGCGTGATGTTATAGTCCCCGGTCCTATCGACGGATTCAATCAGGATCTCGAGAAGGCGTACCGTGTAGTGGATTATCTCGAGCTGGCGGAATTGATGGTGATCGACGCTCTTCATCGTGAGGAATCATGCGGCGGACACTTCCGCGAGGAGTATCAGACCGAGGACGGTGAAGCCAAGAGGGACGATGAAAAATTCGCATACGTTGCCGCTTGGGAATATAAAAATCCCCAGAAGTGGGAATTACATAAGGAACAGCTGACATTCGAATACGTGAAACCTGCGACTCGTAGTTACAAATAAAAGTTTGGTAGAATAAACTTACAACTATTTTGCAGACGGGCATATGAATCTTACACTTAAAGTATGGCGGCAGAAAGACAGAAATTCAAAAGGCGCTTTCGTAAAGTATCCGGCGAAAGACATCTCTCCCGATATGTCATTGCTTGAGATGCTTGATGCAGTTAACCTGGAACTCGCCAAGCGCGGTGAAGAGGTCATAGCATTTGATCACGATTGCCGGGAAGGAATTTGCGGCAGCTGCGGTCTTTTTATCAATGGCCGCGCTCACGGGGATCAGCCTGGAGTTACGACGTGCGAGCTTCGCATGCGGCATTTCAAGGACGGGCAGGAGATTGTTATAGAGCCGTGGCGGGCAAAAGCTTTCCCTGTGATTAAGGATCTTGTGGTTGATCGTACCGCTTTCGACAGAATCATTCAGGCCGGCGGTTATATCTCGGTTGATACCGGCAGTGCACCCGAGGCGAGCGCCATTCCGATCACGAAAGCGGTCGCAGAGGAAGCGATGGATGCGGCGGTGTGCCTCGGTTGTGGCGCGTGTGTAGCGGCTTGTAAAAATTCATCGGCAATGCTTTTCATGAGCGCGAAGATTTCACAGCTCGCACTATTGCCGCAGGGTAAACCTGAAAGAAAAATTCGCGTAACGCGTATGGTGGATCAGATGGACAAGGAAGGATTCGGACATTGTTCCAATACCTATGCCTGCGAGGTTGAGTGTCCGAAAAAGATATCGGTTACACATATCGCGCGTATGAACCGTGAATTTATAAGGGCACAATTGTAGATGAAATACTGACGGTTATGGTACCCGGATTCGGGTACCGGAATGTTTTTCAAAGGCGGCCCCTAGAGGCCGCCTTTTTTTATGTGACGTGCAGTTCTGGTAAATTAGAGGTTCAAGTCCTCACATAATCTTTAACAAAATTTCGGGTAACGTGTTATCTGAAAATGTTACCAGGACTTGAGAATATGGACGGATTTGGGGAGAAAAAAAGTAATCTTCTGGGTGAACCCAGTAGCGCTAACGGGAATATTTTACAACCAGTATGTGAATTTAATGTATTTGAGGGAGTTTTGAACTAATCAAATCCTCCAAAGTCTACTTTTTTTTGGTGATCGTTGCATATCTTAAGAATTAATACATTTCAGACTCCTGCCAGAGGTAATTACCTGTCGAACCATACCTAAATCCCCCACAATCGTAGATATACACCTACGCGCCTAAATAGGGTATAATCCCCTTGAAATTAACAGGATATTACCTTAAGATTGAAGTATCAGGATTACATTTTCATTATTCATATCATTCAAGGATAGGATTATTTTTTATAAAATAAATTTCACCAATGTTAGAATTTATATTAAATAATAAAAATTATTATCATGTAATAAATGATCTGTAAAAGGAAATTCCTGACATTTGTAAGGAAAAAAGGAATTAAAAATAGAAATTTCCCTATTGACACTTACTCGTAAATTGTGTATAGTATTTAGTAATATTATTTCTAAACACATATCATGTAGTTCATGAGCCTAACTTTGAGGGAAAAGTATCATGACAATCATAGAAAAGTTATTAAGCACTATCCTATTAAATTCATTTCTGATCTATCTTTGGCAGGGAATTTTTTTCTCGCGTGATGAAATATTTTCGTGTGAATGAATTTATTATTCATATTAATAATAAAAAAAGATTAGTGTTGATTCCTTGACATTAAGGAAATATTTATTACAATAATACTTAATAATCAATGAAGATGAATTTCTCGATGAGGTTTACTATTAGAGAAAACAGGGGGAACGAATATAAGTGGTTAATTCCCTTCTTCCTTCTTGCTCTGATTATTCAATTTTCATGTCGAGAGAAAATCATTGAACCACCAGAGCTTGGGAAACGTGATTACAACTGGAGTATTGATACACTTTCATACACCGGAAGTTTTCAAACTATACTTCTCAATATTTGGGCTGAATCACCTCGGAATGTTTATTTAGTTGGATACAATGATCGATCTAAAGGGCAGATCTATCATTACAACGGTGAACAATGGGATCCAATTGAATTACCAAGTTTTGAAGGAGGATTAGATTTTTATGATATTGATGGTACTTCAGGGGAAAATTTATGGGTGGTAGGTGAACGCATAACCCATGATATAATTAATGATAAGTTTATTTTTTCAGGATGTGTAATTCATTTTGATGGAGAAAAATGGACGGATGTCAGCCCAGATAGTACTGATATTTTAAGGTGCGTTTGGGTAATTTCTTCGAATGAACTTTGGATTGGAGGTGAAAAAGGTGCCGTATATAGATATTCAAACATGCAATGGTTCAAATATACATTTAATCAGATCTATTCTTTTACATCAATTGTTGGATTAACAGATAGAGAAATCTATCTCATAGGATCAACCAAAGACTATACTCCACCAACTGATTCATCTGGTTATTTTTTATTTCATTATAATGGTCAAGATTGGTCAAAGATTGATTCTGTATCCACGAATCCATTATCACCCCCTTGTCATTTCGGTTATAATCTTTATAACTTTAATAATTCATTATACTCAAGTGGAGTTGGTTTATTTAAGTATGTCAACAAATCATGGATTAGTATTTATGATGGACCGGCAAGGAATATTTCAATGGCTGGTGAAAATCATATTTTTGCGGTTGGTAAATCTATATACCATTATAATGGTCATGATTGGTTTGAGTTTATTCAATTTCAATCAAATGAATGGCCGTGGTTTGGCTGTTACACAAATAGTGAAGAAGTTTTTGTTGTGAGTACTGATTATAACAAATCATATGTACTCCATGGGAAATAGGGATTTGCTAAATTGGTTAAGCAGTTTTTTTATGATAACATTTCTACTAATAGTTCTGGTTGATAATGTACAAGCACAGAGTAGTTTATCGACTATAGAAAAGATTGCAACTGTGTCGATTGACGCGACAAAATCTTCTGAAGCGAAAAAAGATACTGAAAACATAAAAATGGAACATTTGTCAATTCGTAGTGAAAGGTCTTCCAATATAAATATTAACATAGCAATTTTACCGAGTGTTATGGGTTTTATTTCGTACGGTACGCAAGTTTCAAATAGTATTGAATTGCGTTTTTCCGTTACACGGTTTATTCAGTTGCTTGGATATGGGGCGCACGGACTCATTTTAGAGGGATTTTATTATTTACCTCCTTATAAGAACTTTCAAAACTTTGTTTACATTAATATTGGTCCTACATGGATGTTTTTTCCCGAGCGATTTCGTGGTCGTATGGGTTTTATGAGCTCATTACAATTTGGCTGGGATTATGTTTATGATAAAGGATTTAATATTTGGTTAGCAGTTGGTCCAATTTTGTGCTTCATGAGAGATGCACATCCGCAGGCTGCGATAATACGAGCGGGAATCGGATACAGATTCTAATATTTTAATTTTTATAAAAGGAGGAGTATCTTTATGAAACGTTTTTCTATTCTTTCCATTTTAATTTTTTTACATTCGTTATAAATCTTTACTCGTATAGACAACATGTTCACCAATAACAATTATATAAAGCAGCTAACAATCTTTTTGATTCTCTTAATTCTCTTTGCTATCTCATGTAAAAAATCAATTACACCACCTGATGATAATACACAAAATTATGAGTGGAAAATTGATACACTCTTTTATGATATCCCTGGTCGAATCCCGCCCCAATACGTCAATTTACAATGTATATGGGGATCATCACCAAACGATATCTGGGCGGTCGGGTATAGCGATATACCGAGCGGTGAGCTGTGGCACTCCGATGGAAAAAATTGGACCGTTGTGAAGAATTGGCCTGTGAGTGGCATCGACGATAGCGGCGGATATATCAATGATGTTTATGCAGTAACAGGCTTTGATTCTAATAATGTTTTTGTATTTGGCTATCATGGCTATGATAGCGGAGGTACAGCGATAGTTTTAAAATGGAATGGATCAAGTTGGAGTACTCTTCCATGGGTAGATGGTAAACCACCGCGTGGAGGACTTGCATGGGGAGTAAAACAAAACAATGATAAATTATGGGCTGTAAGTTCAACCGGCTTAGTAATAAAATACGAAAATGGATTTCTAAGTGTAGAACCTAGATTTACTGATTATCGGTTTGGTTATGGTGGCATTGCAGCATTAGAGAATGGAGAAGTATATGCTAATGTATGGAAAGAAAGTACCTACGCTGGTCAATTTGTAGGAACTTTTACAAAACTCTTTAAGAGAGAGTTATCAGGAATGTGGAGCCTCATTGAAGATAAATTTATGAGGGGGACAGATTTTGACGGTGACGGATTAGGGCGAACAGTATTGAGCATAGGAAATCGATTATTTACCGACAATAGAGGTTTGTGGGAAAAAGTCGGTGAGACTTGGATAAAAAGATTTTCTATTGAACACTTGGGAGGTGATTGTCTTGTAAACGAAAATGATCTATGGATATATTGTCGGCAGGATATTCGTCACTACTATGATAGCGATTGGCAGAAAATTGATATTCAAATATTATTGACTTATAGCAATTCATATTTATATGGTAAAGGATGGTCGAATGGTTACGAGATTTTTTTAAGTCTAGTTCATGGTTCCAGCACTTATATTCTTCACGGTAAAAAGAAAGGAGAATAATAATATGAACGATCCATAAATATATAAGCATTTAGATAAAATAACAAATGTTTACAAACATACAAGGGAAGGAGTCTTACTATGTGTAAAATAAAATATGCTGTAGGCATTTTATTATTGTTGTTTATGATCCCACAAACTGCTACGAGTCAAGGTTTAGAGGTTCAGTATTATCTTGATGATAGTGCGCAAGTAACACTAAAAATATTCCAAGATACGACTGAAGCAGTGGAAATTAAGACGGTTATCTTTCAACAACAACAAAATAGTGGTGTTCAAATTATTCAGTGGGATGGTACAAATAATGTCGGTGAATCAGTGCCAGATGGTAATTATGGTTATCATTTGGAGGTTTTCATAAATGGGTATAATATAATTTCTAAGGGTATTATTTTCTTACCACCACCATGACTTACTCTTTTTTAAAAAAATAATAAAAATTATTCTGAGAATTTTTTTAAAAAATCAGTGGAGGAAAAAATGACTAAATATTACGTTGTAATTTTGCCTATCTTCGTTATCAGTTTACTTCTTTCATATAGTTCGATATTATATTCACAGCAAAATGTTGTTGATGGGCGTGTCACATATTATGATATAGATGAATCCCAAATGTTACCGCTAAAAAACGTCCATATCAGGATAGAAACAATAGAGCCGCAACATACTTTTCATACCTACACAAATGATAATGGAGAATTCTCACAAGAATTGCCCTGGATACCTGAGGAGGTTACGGCTCGTTTGTTTTTTGAGAACGATAAGATACAAATTCAAGATGTTTCTACGGTACGTACTGACCGTAGGCACAAGTTTTGGAGTGGTCTCGGTTATGGGGGTTGTATTCCACCAGAACTGCCGTGTGAGTATGAATTACCCAATCCATATACAAATATGGATATAGAGATGCTCCCCAATTCGTTGAATAGTAAGATAGCCAAAGTATTTGTATTAGTAAATAAGGCAGCAGATTTTTGTATTTTAAATGGTTACACACCCCCGCAATGTATAATAAAATACCCCGCTGAAAAGAGTATTAGTACCGTATTTACGATCGATTTGGAATCTTTCTACTGGCCGTTTGGATCCATGTCTTATGGGAATAATTTTCTTCCAATATTTAATTTATTTGGTACTGCCCAGTTGACTGAACATGCAATTTATATTGAAGAATCTGATGTTTTCATAAACAATCGAACAACCATTTTTCATGAATATGGCCACTTTGTATTGCATGCTAAGCGTGATTGGGATTGGCCAATTTCATTGTCAGAGTATGCAATCGGTGATGCCACTTTTAACCATAGCTGGCAGGAAGCATCCCAACAACCGCGAACAGCATTTATTGAAGGATGGGCTGACTTTTTTGCTGCCGCGGTTGAAAGCTGGGTAACACTTCCTGAAAATCCATATACTGGTCTTTACCACTGGGGTGATTATGATATATACTTAACAAATCCCCAAGATGCAAACATTTTCTTTTGGGATGGGCCCAACTATATACGTCTCTTATCTAATGTAACTAATGGCTATGAACATGAACTTTTAATTGGTGCAGCCTTTTTTGATTTTTATGATCCCGATGCTGACGATGATCTTCAAACATCATTCTTAAATATTCTCAATGTAATAGGTGACCGTGACAATGATATGAAAGATTATATATCAAGATTTGCACATAAGGATTTCTTGAATGACCCGCAGCGATCTGCAGGTATTCACATTATGGAAATTAATAAAATGGATCCTCTTATATCCTATGGGAATGCAAATCTAAAAGTGAAGAATAATTTTGCGGGTGGTAAGGTATATATAAATAATGTGGAGAAAACCATAAATCCAGAGATCGGTGAACTACCGAATGAAGATATTTGGATGACAGGTATTAATCTTAAAGCAGTTCAACAAATCCCTGCTGATGGTTATTATCGATTATTCACACATACCGATCCTGTAAATCCAAGGCCGACATGGAGAACTGATTTTCCATCTAAATATAATTTTTCAGAAATATGGGATACTCATATAGATAATTTAACTGCAACAGCGTATTTTGATAAATGGTGTGATATATATGTTAATTATCAAAATTTGGATGGGGGTACTCTTCCAGGAGGTTTGCACGATCATTATAGGTCCGACAGAATCTTAACTTTGGGAGTTCCAAGCATTGAGGATAATAATCGAACCTATTATTTTGTGAAATGGTCGGATGGTTCCACAGAAATACCCCGTCCCCATGTTGTACAAGAAGACCTTAATTTAACTGCGTACTATAAAGCCCCTTTAATAACATCTTCCACAGAGGCGACAAAAGGTTGTAACCAGCGTAAAATTGAACACTTTGGCAGTGATGAATATTCTGTGTATGTATCAGGAGGCCATATATTGTATTCGTATTTCCATAATGGTATTTGGTCGCCAGAACAAGTGGTTTCCTCGATTGCCAATCCAAACGCGAAGAATCCCTCAATAGCCGTTGATCAATATTACGTTCACATTGTGTGGGAGGAAAAGGTGGATAATATTAACTATGTCTATTACAGGCGGTTTAATCATAATGCTTCAGTGCAGAGTGCTATTGTTCAATTATCTTATGTTGATGGTTCTTTCGATGGGACTCCAGTCGTTTCAACTTATGGATCAGAAACACAAAGAGCCGTAGTTGTATGGAAAAAATTTGATGGAAATCCAGAAATCTATGGAATGAATTTACAGGTTCAACTGGATCCTTTAGGAACAAATCCAATATATGGCCTTGATCTGCCTCAAGCTTCACTCCCGAGCATTATACAAGATCAGAATAATTATGCTCTCGTTTATATCAACTCTGAAAATCGAGTTGAATTCTGTCGGTTTAGTTTAAATTCTGAAACTGGTGCCCCATCAATCGTAACAAATCCCTCGGTAATATCAGAAGCATTAACAGGTTGTTCAAATCCAAGTATAGCAAGGGATAATTATTATGGTAATATATTTGTTGCTTGGGATGCTCTCAACGGTTCTACCCGGCATATTTTTGTACGGGAAAGGAACGTTGCAGGAACCTGGCAGACGCGTACTGAATTCAGCCATGGTAGTCATCAAATGCAATATCCATCAGTTGGTGTAAATGATGCAGGAGGCTTAGTAAATGTTGTCTATGTTTGTGGAGATCATCTTGCAAGAAAATCAAGACCAAGGGATAACACTACTTGGAATGGTCAATGTTACTTGGGGCAAGGATATTTTCCAGCAATTCCCTCATACGGTACACCTCAATTCTTTAGGACTATTGGAATTACCCAACCATATTCAATTGCTTCGAGCAACATCGCTACGGTACCTTCAGTTGTATCATTGAGCCAACCGAGTAATGCTACCGAAAATGTGGATTTAGGTTTATCCGTAGTATGGAATGCCACATTTAATGCTGCATCATATAATGTACAATTAGCTACTGATGAATCATTCTATAACATTGTATTTAGTAGCACAGGTATTGTTGGGACAACATGCCAAGTAAATGATTTAGAATACGATACCAAATACTATTGGCATGTACAAGCGGTCAATGAGGTTGGAATGGGCAATTGGTCTACACCTTGGTGGTTTAAGACTAAAATACCGCCACCACAACCTCCTCAACTCGTTTCCCCTCAAAATGGAGCACAAAATATTCCTACGGTGACAACTCTTACGTGGAATTCTTCCCCGGGTGCAACATCATACCGATTACAGGTCTCACCAGATAATAACTTTGGTTGGACATGGAGAGATCAATCAGGGATCACCAGTACATCATATCAAATCAGTGGTTTAAACTATACTGATACTTACTACTGGCATGTCAAGGCAAAAAATAGTTCTGATTCAAGTGCTTGGTCGTCGGTAAGGTCTTTTACAACATGTTCTGCCCCACCTTCTGGGTGTCCATATATATCATCCTGGAATGGAGATCATTACATTTTGGATAATAATGTACTTCAGCTTAGTGAATATGAAGAAAATAAAGGCAAGTTGGTAACAGACTTCTATAAGCTGAATGCATCTCCGGAATTAGTCGATGGATCGTATATACTTGAATTGAGTGAATTTGAACAAGAACGTTCGACGATTGATGAAGTGAAGCTTCTTGCGGTGGATCATGATAAAAACACGGATATTGCTATGATGGATGATGGTAAAATTGTCGAATATATATCGGCATTCAAAATGAAAGAGGGGGGATGTCAATGTTTGGGATATGAAGAAAAATTATCCTCATTTGATGGAAAAGCTCATTATACCTCACCCGGTGAAAAATTTATTATGTCATTTGAACCAGTTCTGGCTGATTACGCCACGTTAGAAAATATCAAACTTGGCGCACTACTTGGTGGATGGGTAGAAAATAATACAAAGAGACTCTGGGCTCCAGCGCCACCCCCTAAAGTAGAATCCGTCGGAGATTTAGGTGAGGATGAAATTGCCATATTAAAGCCAGCGTTTACATTCAGACAGAGAGGTACTTTGGTATATATCCCATTGGTGGAGTCCGCTCCAAATATCTTTATTTCATTTACAAAGAGAGTAGGATTCGATTACGCATCATTAGTCGCAGTTGTACCAAATCCAACTTATAGTATTCAGGAACTACCATTGAAGAATGCAATCCATACTAATATGCAAAATGTCATCAATCAGTTAGAAATGAAGGATGGAATCACTGAAGAACTCTATCCCGGTGAGATGATAAAGCTGATATATTCGGCAGTTCCATTAGAAAGCGGTAAAGTTAGGAGCTTCGTCCTTGTTACAACCGGTCTATATGAACATGTTGGATCGGAAGTGAGAAGGATTCCAGTACAATTTAAGTTGGATGAAAGTTATCCGAATCCTTTCAATCCACAAACAACTATCAGGTATGAACTTGCACAATCCGGTCATGTCAGTGTCATTATTTATAATCAGCTCGGTCAAGAAATCACAAAATTGGTGGATCAGGAGCAAGAATCTGGTTATTATGAGAGACATTGGGATGCAACAAACGTAACAAGTGGAACTTACTTCGTTCAGATGATTATCGAAAATCAGTTCGGTAAACATTTGTATCAAGAAACGAAGAAGTTACTGCTTATGAAGTAATCAGTAAAAATAAAAAAAAGGTCGGTGATGAGCCGACCTTTTTATTTGTTACTGGCATGTCGGGGGGCCGGGAAACGAAATAGTTTTCCCGATATAACTGCGAGCAGAAATTCGTAATCGATCGGTTTCGTAATAAACTCGTCCACTCCGAGTCTCTTGCTGATAATTACCGTCGACCTGTCAAGCACATCCGTCATGAAAATAAATGGAATCTGTTTTGTCGAGGGTGTCGTCCGGATAAATTCGTAAAAATCAAAACCGTTGAGCACTCCCTCGAATGTCAGCTCGGAGATTATTATATCCGGAATGATGACTTTTATAGATCCCATTGCTTCATCCATAGTGCCGGCCGAGATTACCGCAAAGTAATTTTCACGCAGACGAGAGCTGATCTCCAGAAGATTTTCTTCATTGCTGTCGACGACGAGTACATTACCCTTTATTCGGTTTTTCCGCACCTCTCTCAGGACCGTTGCTTCAATGACGGAATGATCTACCCTCGATATTTTGTACTTCTTATGCAGTTCGTCGACGGATTCGGGTGTGAATGCTGAGAGGCCGCCGGTAAGCCATATTCTGTGCAGCTCATCCTTGTACAGGGAGTTCCGTATTTCCCTTTCCATTTCCTTGCGTCTTGCGTCGGTGATTTTCAGTTCCTGCTGTAATTTTTCTATCACCACCAACTGAGACTCGGAAGGTATTCCATCCCTCCAGAGTTCCTTCAACATAGAAGAGAATTTTAATTCCCGGGATGTAGCTGATGCGGCATCGCCACCTTTCGCTTCGAGTTCGGCAAGTCGCTGGAGAAGAGCTTTGGCAAAGATATTTTCAGGATCGAGTGCCGTTGCCTTTTTAGCCTGGTCCGATGCTTTCTTGAAACTGCCCTGCTCAAGGAATTGCTGCGCGGAACTCAGTAAAAGGTTCACATGGTTCGCATTGCGTTTTGCAATGATTTCACGGTACTTGACAATTTCATGATAGAGATCATGCTCAAGTCCTACACGCTGGGAGAGTTGTTTGGTATGGAATTGGATGCGATCCTGATGGGCACGCGCCGCTTCGTTGGCAGGCTGCACTGCAAAAACTTTCTGGAGCAGTTCGTCGGCAGCGATGTACCTGCCGGCGCGTATGTGGACGTCTGCCTGCTTCAGCAACTCCTCGATCTGTTTTTTATTCATTCCATCCAGCGATGCGGTTCGTACGTCTTCCATATTTGGATCCTTTTTTATCAGAAGAATATAAAAATATCGCGGTAGAATAACAAGGTCGTATTTGACTTTCTCGATTTTGTCACCTATCTTGAAGCCGATTGTGATGATGAATGCCAGTGTACTCTTGAGAAATCTTTATTCCACAGCTGCTGGTTACCGTTGAATATCAGCATCTATAGAAAATTTCTCCTCGGAATCATCACGGCGATGATTTCGGTCTCTCTCGTGAGTTTGACCATATTTCTCCAGTTGCGCCCGCCCGATTCACCCGAATTTCGTATCTATCCGCTCATTCAATACCTCGAAACGATATTCCATGCAGAAGTCGCCGCTGCCGATATTTATGTCAAAACCGAACAGAAAACAGATTGGGAAAAACTTGATTTTCTGTTCTACCATTTCAGGAGAAATGCCGACTCTCTGCTCGAGCAGAGCACAGAGACGTCATACAAAGACCGGGTACAGTCGATCATTACAGCTCACGAATCGTTTCGCCTTTCTTTATCCGCGTTCTCTCCGTCGGTAATCCAAGAAGGAGGACAAAAACGGGCAGTCACACCAGGACTGCCGGTAAGCGCTATCGATACGATGCGCCAGAGATTCAATGATGCCTTTCTTGCGGTTCGCCCCGGGTTATCAAAAGCGCTCATGAACTACAATGAGCAGAAGTCGAATTTCCTGTTTAGTATCTTTGCGATACTCGTCGTCATCCTCGTTATTACCTGGGTGATTGCCCGACCGTATGCCCAGTCGATGACTAGACCGATCAGAGCGCTTCGGGAGGGCACGCAGAAGGTCGGGGAGGGGAAGTATGAAGCGGTACCGATATCGTCTAAAGATGAAATTGCGGATCTCACGCATGCATTCAATCTCATGAGCGATAAACTCAGGAAATTGGATGAAATGCGGATGGAACTTATGTCCGAGATATCGCATGAAATGAGAACTCCTCTCCAGGTCATAAAAGCAGGTTGTTATTCCATCATTCATGCGAAGGACAGCGGGCCTCTCACACAGCGCCAGCGTGATGCCGTCGGAATGATCCACCAGGCAACAAACAGAATCAACAGTTTCATCAATCTCTTCCTCGATGTAGCGAAAATGGAATCGGGTCTGATGAAATTTAATTTTGAAGAATCAATCATCATTGATGTTCTCAGTCCGCTCCTGCAGGAAGCTGAGCTCATAGCACAAACCCGGCAGATTGACCTGAAGTGGCATACGGAGGACGTTCCGCCGATGCGCATCGATAAGGATCGCTTCAGTCAGGCATTCAGTAATCTTCTCTCCAATGCATTAAAGTATACGCCGGACGGCGGCACTATCACCATCCGCATGGCAAGGAATGCCGACTGCCAGAAAATCAGCGGAGTCGGAAGCCCGTGTTTGCGCATCGATGTTCAGGATACTGGCGTAGGCATACCGGAAGAAGATCTTGGTAAGCTCTTCAGTAAATTCTTCCAGGCAAAGAACGTACCACTTGTAAACGAAAAAGGTTCGGGGCTTGGACTTGCTCTGGTCAAACATGTCGTAGAGGCACACGGCGGCAAGGTCTCCGTCGAAAGCACGGTGGGCGTAGGTTCAACATTCTCGATGTATCTGCCGATTGACGTAAAAAAAGAACCGGCGCAATGAATCAGAGTACGGCCGTCATCATTGAGAATGTTGAGCAATATGCGAAGCGAAAATTCCGGTATCGAAACGAGGTTGGTACGCTCCTCGAAGCCGCTGAGGAGCGCGGAATGCGGTCAGCATTCGATGAGCTTGCATTCATTGGTAAATTCATCAAGAATGCACGGTCGATTCTTACACGTGATGACCTCGAAAATTCTGTCACAGTCCGACTCGCCGACGAGTTACGCGCAAATCTGGAGAAGTCGGCACGGAACATCACAGCGCTCGTTGCAAACTCTCCGCCTGATCAAAAGGAATCGATCGCTCGTCAATTCTTAGATATTTCAAAGGAAAATGTTGAACATCTTCTTGCCCTGATGGAAGAATTGAGCTGGTTCAAGAATTATTCACTCGACAAGCACAATCCCTAGTCTGACGATTTCCAATGGAATCCAAAGCAGCAAAAATATCACTGGCTATCCTGATATTCAGCGGAATCATCTGGATAGGCGGTTTACATATTAGAGCATTCGTCGGATTCGATCTTCTGGAAATGGGGACGCTCGATTTCAAGCCGAACATCCATCCCTACGTTGAACGCACTGTATTCAGATTGGTTGCTCAGAGTTCTATGATTGTTGATTGTGCCTATATAGTTGTGTGGTTATCGTGACTGTTCTATCTTCGCGCGACATACCGCCGACTGAAAGATCACGGGTGGCTCCTCATGTGTGCCATATTATTTTACATGTTCACGCCGGTGGAAATTTATACGACGATCCTCGATATGAGAATGTGGCTGCTCGATCATGCAGGCTCAAATGACCTCGTCGAATTCCGGAAGCTGTTCATACATCGCCTTGCAGCGCTTTCCGGGGTTCCGACGATCGCGCTTCTGAGTTACTATACCGTCATCGTAGTCGCCGTATTTCAGCCGTTCCGCAGGGATCAGGAGAGGAAGAATATTCCCAATGATTAAACGATATATAAAAGAGAACTCTTCACTTGTCCTTGTCTGTCTGCTGTTTGCGGTTCTCGGACTGCTTCGCCTCAACGACCTTTCGCTCCTCAATCCCGACAGCGCGCGTTATCTGATCATCGGGAATTCGCTCGCGCAGGGGAAAGGATTTGTGGATAACACTCAGCCCGATCCGGATCGGTTCGTTGTCCATGCGCCTCTTTACCCTATCCTCACTGTGCCGGCGCAGCTGCTCTTCCCGATGTCGCTCACCGCAGTAAAGATATGGACTCTTCTGTGGGGCATCGCGGCAATCGTACTCATGTACACCTGGATACTGTTGCACACCTCGCGGCGTGGTGCAACAGTAGCAATCCTGCTGCTTGCATTCAATCCGCTGATGCTTGTGTACTCGACGGAAGTCCTATCGGAAGCTCCGTTTCTCGTCTTCATTCTTTTGCTCCTCATTGCTGCAGACAGAATAGCAGCCACATCACTTCCGCAACGCAGAGATATCGTCCTTCTCGTCACTGCCGTCACCGGAGTGATGCTTCTCAGGGAAGTTGGTTTGGCGATTGTGCTGGCGGCAGCCCTTTATTTTGTCCAAAGAAAAGAATTTTCCCGCGCTGCGGTTGTTTTTTTCCTCCCGGCAGGATTATTTTTCATCTGGTATATTCGGAATCACTTCTGGATCGGACCTCTGCCTCCGGGCCAGGGCGGCAATATTAATCTAATACTGCAGCATTTCGTGACTCCTCCGGATGCGCCGTTGATAAATGAACTGGCGCTTCGTCTGATAGTCAGGATAAGGGAGTACGGCATACATCTGCTCGGGATGCTCTTCTACCCCCTCTATACAACGATGCAGTTCAAATTGAATTTCTTCCCATCGCAGCTCCATACATTTCTCCAGGAGATGATGGTGCCGGGCCGTTATATCGTTGCCGCAATAGCAATTCCGGTTATCGCCCGCGGCGTGTTCATTGATGTTCGATCCTCCAATACACACTCGTTGAAATTATATATGCTGTTAATGTACCTCCTCGTTACATTTCTATATCCGGTATACGATGTGAGGTTTTTACTGCCGGTCCTCGTTCTTTTTATTTATTACGCTATTCTCGCGCTCCGTAGTTGGAAATTCACCGCTATAGTACGGAATCACAAGTCCGTAATCATCCTCACTCTTGTTCTTCTGATTCCAAATTTTAGTCATCTATATGAGATAATAAAATTAAATACGGCATACCGACGATCTCCAATAGCTTTTTACAACAGCGTACGGCACCTGCCTCAGTATCCACTGATGTTCACACAGCCATGGTCAATGATGGGCGCTTGGATTTGCGAAAATATTCCCGACACGGTCACTCTTGCAAGTTCTTCAAAAGATATTGTTCCGTTTATTGGTAATCATAAAGTCGCGGAGATCGATCAGGGTGTCCCACTGCCGGTATTTGAGACGCTCTTGAGGGACAATGACGTGAGC
>CAYGXH010000014.1:0-17944 GCA_964353675.1 uncultured Chlorobiaceae bacterium | reverse complement strand
AGAAATTCCTTCGCAAGTTCCATGTAATTTTTTGCACCCGATGAAATCGCCTCGTAGAGAAGGATAGGCTTCCCGTAACTCGGTGCTTCGCTCAGACGAACATTGCGAGAGATGATCGTTGTGTACACCTTATCACCAAAATATTTTTTTACTTCTTCAACAATCTGATGCGAAAGCCGTAACCGGCTGTCGTACATCGTGAGAAGAACGCCTTCTATTTCAAGGGTGGGATTAAGATTCTTCCTGATAATGTTTATAGTATTCAGGAGCTGTCCGAGTCCTTCGAGGGCGTAATATTCACACTGAACGGGTATGATAACCGAATTACCAGCGACCAGGCCGTTCAGCGTCAGCAGACCAAGCGAAGGAGGACAATCAATAAAAATGTAATCGTACTCCTGACGGAATGAATCCACAACTTCCTTCATGATCAATTCACGCTTTTCGAGATCGACCATTTCCACCTCCGCACCCACGAGGTTGATATGAGACGGCAGGAGCGAGAGGTACGGCACTTCGGTTTTCACGATTACTTCGCGGGGATTGGCGCCGTTGATCAGAACATCATATATGTTCATCGCACTCTGGCGAGGATCAACGCCGAGACCGCTCGTCGAATTCGCCTGAGGATCGGCATCAATAAGCAGGGTTTGGAACTCAGCGACTGCAATCCCTGCGGCGAGATTGATGGCGGTGGTTGTTTTTCCCACGCCTCCCTTCTGATTTGCGATTGTGATTACTTTACCCATAGACATGCATCGCAGTGCCGAAGATGAGCGCCGTCATGCCGAGGAATATGGAGAGCTTCTGGTACTGATCAATCCGTTGTTTATATATGAGCGCGCGTTCGTCGAAGCCGCCATTGGAAGAAGGGGTACCCAGGTACCTGAGCATGCGGGAATAGCCGTAGAAAAAGAATGCGACAAGGAGAAATATTATCTGTTTGAAAATAAGAAGGATCGACCATCGGTTCTGAAGCGAAAACAACGAAAACCGTGGGTCGGAAAGCATGAGTATGGCGCCGGTAATGAGCAACAAGCCCAATGCACCATGACCAACGTTGACAAAAGATCGGTTAAATGAACGGATAATGGAGTTACCCTGTTCCCATCCTTTGTTGACTGCAGAGGGAAAAATCACGCGCTGGTAGAATAGACCGCCCAGCCAGACACATATACTCATGATATGGACACTACGTGATATTAATATTAAAAAATCCACTTATCCCCGGAAATTTTCACAAATCATCGATAGCCGCACACGGTCGGTTAAAATATAAGTCTTTTTTGTGCAGAATGCAACGGAACGTTATGCTTTAGGTACCTTTGATGACGGCAGGTTTAAAGGCACCATAAGAAAAAATATGAACGCTCAGGAGAAGTAATAAAACGTCTTCTATAACGCGTATCCACGATACTTCGCTTCCGCCCCCTACCCCGAAACAACCGCAATCGATATGAAGTCCGCGGAGCATCGCCGAAGACAGGAAAAAAATAAATGCAACGAGAAAAACCGAGATGATGAGAGAACTTGAGCGGAGGAAGAATCCGGAAATAAGAAAAATGCCGCAGAGCAGCTCAATCCATGGGATAATGAGTGCAATGATATTGATGATTGGCGCCGGCATGATTTGATATGCCTCGACGTTGGAAGCAAACATTTCCGGGATTGCGATTTTTTCAATACTCGCAACAATAAATACCAAACCTAGACACAACCGCGACAAGAATACCAGATATTTATTGGAAAGGATTGATTTCATGCTTGCCTCATCGGACGCCCGGATCATTCACCGGCATTTTTCTTTCGCTCCACTCATCCCAACCGCCGTCGTAATGGTACAGGTTAGAAAATCCCATAACCTTGAGAAAATCTCCGACGATGCGGCTTAAGTGACATTCAGGATTGTTGCAGTAAATCAGGATCAGAGTATCTCGCGGTAGTGTCACAAATTTTTCGAAATACTGATCAACTTCCAATCCAGGCACATTCCACGCTGACCGGATATGACCTGCCAGAAAAGATTCCTTATCGCGTGCATCTATGATAACGGCACGATTTTCATCGAGCAGTCTTTTAAACTGTGTCAGGTTTATCACTCTTATTACATGCTCCTCTGTGCCCGGATACAGTTGTGCCATCGAATCCGGATTACGGAGCGCCTTATCGTGAAGAGGTGCGATAATGGGGATATTCCGTTTCACTGTATCGCCGGCAGGTATGGAAGAAGTTGATAATCCGCCCGTGAATGGGAAAAGCGCAGAATCGGTTACCGCCACCTTCTTGACTTCCTTGCGAATGAGCGATATTCCTTTCCGGGAGGATGCATTATAAACAAGCGCCAGCAGAACGGATAGAAATAATATGATCGCAACTTCTTTTATTAATGTCCCGGTATCCGGCTTCATCTTCAGGATAGCCTCTCTCCTTTCCGGAGTTTATAACCCCGGAGGAATTCTTCTGCAGTCATTCTCTTCTTACCTTCCTGTTGTATCTCCATTATTTCTACAGATCCATCACCAGTCCCGATCGTGAGATTGCCATCCGCCCTGAGTATCGATCCACTTTCGTGGTGACCGGTAGCGGATGAAATTTTTGTCCGATAAATCTTCAGAATCGTTGATCCGTGGTGAGTAAAAGCGGTGGGTTTTGGTGATAGTCCCCGGATAAAATTATGGATCTCTGACGACGATTTTGACCACGGTATAAGACAGTCGTTTTTGTAAATTTTGGGAGCCGGGGAACTGAGGGCATGATCCTGCCGATGCGTGGTAACGTTGCCCATTTCGATGAGACGGATGGAATGTAAAACGAGTTCAGCGCCGGCAGCTGCAAGCGTGTCGTGGAGCTCTCCCGCCGTTTCATCAGGTCCTATCGGAACGCGGGACTGGAGTATGATATCGCCCGTATCAACCTGCTCACGGAGGAAAAATGTTGTGACACCTGTTTCTTTCTCACCCCGGATTATGGCCCAGTTAATCGGCGCAGCACCGCGGTATTTTGGCAGGAGTGACGCATGCAGATTGAAAGAACCGAGTTTAGGCAGGCGGTAGACCTCAGGCGGAAGAATCCGGAAAGCCACAACGACGAATACATCCGCTCTGAGCCTTTCAAGTTCAGTGATAAACGCTGTATCGCACAACGACTCGGGCTGTAGCGCCGGCAATTTATGTTCAATTGCATATTTCTTTACACTGGAAGGCGATTCTCTGAGCCCCCTCCCTGCCGGTTTATCAGGAACCGTAACAACGGCTACGATATCGTGGTTGTTTTCGAAAAGAATCCTTAAACTCGGCAGTGCAAAATCGGGCGTTCCCATGAATACGACACGCATGAACACTCACCATTCAGTAATTAATGTCTGCTGCGGTAATAACGGGGTATTCAACATCAAGCTCACCATTCCTGATTTTTTTTAGGGTATCTTCGTGTAATTTCCGTTTAGCTGGAGACAGGTGATCGATAAAGAGAATTCCATCGAGGTGGTCAACTTCATGAAGAATCACGCGCGCAAGAATACCCTCGGCATCGATGGATACATCTTTGAATGCTGTATCCTTGTATTGTACTCTGATTTTCTCTGCCCGTTCTACTTCATCCCTGATGTGTGGAACGCTAAGACATCCCTCCTCCATGATCGACGTGTCCTTACCCGCAACGATTTCCGGATTAATCAGAGTAAAAGGTTTGACATCCTCCAGTCCTTCCATTTCAGAAACATCGATAACCACAACGCGCTTCAGGATGCCCACCTGGTTTGCCGCCAATCCTATTCCATTTGCTTTGCGCATCGTTTCGAACATATCAATAATCAATTTGAGGATTTCGTTGTTGAAATCGCTGACGGGCTGCGCTTTTTCCCGCAATGGCGGAGATCCATCCGTATAGATTGGTAGTACTGCCATATTGACGATTACATTATCTTATATTCAATATAAATATCAACAAAAATAAAACCAAAAGGGTTGCTCCTATTCCAGAATCCTGCATGCGCCGAAAAATCTTCTCGCGTAATATTCGCTATCCAGAAGGGATACTGTAACACCCCGTTTTATACTTGCATGGGCGAATAAGCCATCCCCGATGTAAATGCCGACGTGGGAAGGGAAGCTGCCTCGCAGAGCAAAAAAAACCAGATCACCGAACCTGAGATTTTCACGGTCGATATGTTTCCCGAACTCATACTGCGACTGACTGGAATGCGGCATGAGGATTCTGCAGGTCTCATAAAATATCCGCGATGTGAACCCGGAGCAATCAAATCCGCTGCTGTCTTCGCCATTCTTCCTGTACCGCACGCCCATGAATCCCATGATGGTCCGAAGTATCCCTTTTTCCTTAATCCTGCTCTCATAATCATTGCTGAAGAGTTCTTCACCATCAGATCCGGACGGGGGAATGCCGCTATTTTCCCGTTCAAAGAAACCCTCCTTCCCAAAATCACCGGCGGCTAAAGTATCGCTTATGCCTGAATCTCCCGAGCGGTGCTGAGCGTTGGTCGGTGAAGTAAGATAAGAGAGCATCAGGATGATGAATGCGACGGAATAAATGTAGCGGTACTGATGCCGGCAGAGGGACGACGGCCGACGCTCAGAGGGCATCATAGAGGCCCTCCCTCTGCCGGGAAGGCCCTTTCCCATCAGCCGAGGTATGCCCTGAGTTGTTTACTCCTGGATGCATGACGCAGTCGTCTGATTGCTTTCTCTTTGATCTGACGAACTCTTTCCCGTGTGAGCTGAAATTTTTCACCGATTTCTTCGAGTGTAAGCGAATGCTCACGTCCCAGGCCGAAATAGAGACGGATGACTTCAGCCTCACGCTCTGTGAGAGTGCTCAGTGCGCGTTCTACTTCCTTGCTCAATGATTCCTTGATGAGCGTGAAGTCGGGCATCGGTGTTCTCTCGTCCTGTATAACATCGAGAAGTCGGTTATCTTCGCCCTGAATGAACGGCGCATCCATGGAGAGATGCCGTCCCGATATTTTCAGTGTGTCTGCAACCTCGAAGAGGGACATATCGAGTTCCTCGGCAAGTTCGCTGGCGCTCGGTTCTCTCTCGAACTCCTGTTCGAGGGTACTGAATGCCTTTCCTATTTTGTTGAGCGCACCTACCCTGTTGAGAGGTAACCGTACAATCCGTGACTGCTCGGCGAGAGCCTGAAGTATAGACTGGCGAATCCACCACACCGCATAAGAGATGAACTTGAAGCCTCTTGTTTCGTCAAACCTTTTTGCGGCTTTAATCAAACCCAGGTTTCCCTCATTGATGAGGTCGCCGAGAGAAAGCCCCTGGTTCTGGTATTGTTTTGCGACACTCACGACAAAGCGTAAATTTGCTTTCGTAAGTTTCTCCAGGGCTATCTGATCGCCCTTCTTGATTCTCCGCGCCAGGTCGATTTCCTCTTCGGGATCGAGTAATTCAACTTTCCCGATCTCCTGGAGGTACTTATCGAGCGATTGGCTTTCTCTTGTGGTAAACTGTTTTGCTGCTTTTGCCATGCATATCCTTACAAAAAATTTCCCTACACCTCAGAACACCGGTGCCGGGGTATTCGTTCATCGGGAACAATCTTCTTATCCCCCGGTGTAACCATAATCCACCCGAGCGATCGGACTGTCTTGTGCATCATTGGGTGATTCAGCTTTCTGCGATACAGACTCAATTCCGGCGTTTTGCCACGCATTAACATAGCACTAGCCCTCTCTACGTGAATATCGATGGAATGTTACCCAGCAGACATGGAGGAAGGATAACGCCGCTGTATCAGGTATCTCAGCTGTAAATTTCTTTCTCATTGCACTTGCAGACTTGTACACGGCGATGATTGAAGCGGATGCTCCCGTGTTTCGATGGTTCCGAACTTACGAGGAGCAGCGGCTGCTTAATCGCTCCACACACGGAACATTTTTTGCCGTGTTGCATTGCTGCTTTTGCAACTTTATCTGCGAATGATTGAACTTTAGCCATGGTTATTTTCCTGCTGTTTAAAGTATTTTGTTAAAAAACCCTTACAACGTTCCCGCCTGCCTGCGACGCGGTGCCGAGAACAGCAACGGTATTTCCGATGAGTTCTTCCTTCTTCATTCCTTCGAGTGCACCGGCTACTCCGACGCTGATTGTAATTGAAAAACTCTTCCCTTCGAGATTGACCACGAGTCCTGCAATATGTTTTCGTATTTTTTCAGCCCAGAGGTAAGCGTCGTTAGCGGCAGTGTTGATCAGCAGAATTCCGAACCGATCGCTGTCGAAGCGCCCTACTAGGTCGTAGGTTCGTACGCATGCACGTATTGCACGTGCGATCGTTACGGTAATTCTCTCAAATCCGTCGAATCCAAACCGGTTCCGCAATTCATCCCCTTTATCGATCGTGATGAACAGAAGCGACAGCTCTGATCCGTTGTCATCCGAACGCTGTAACTCTTCTTCCAACCGCTGTGTGAAGAATTTCCTCGAGTACATCCCTGTAACATCATCGATGATGACGTACTCATTGATCATTTCCTGCAGGTAGAACACCTCAAGTGCGGCGGCCGCGTTTTCACTGAGCCGGTAGAGCATGTCGAGGTCCCTGCGCGTGAAACTGTACTTCTCGCTGCTCTCGATCGTCAGGGCTCCGTAGCACTTATTGATCGAACTGATTGGAACTGAAACAAGCGAACCCTTCGCGTCAATCTCCTCGCGGTCGTTGTACCGCGGGATCGTCTCTTTGGTAAGATCATGGACGAGAGCGTATGTATTTTGCTTGATGACGTTGCCGATAATACTCGAGGGGAAATCTATCGGCTGATCCATTGTAACATACTTCGCATGCGATCGGTTTGTTACTTTCTTCACCATCCACGCATGTTTTGCTTCGTCAAAGAGGGCAATGCCCAGAAAATCCCAGCTGATAATTTTCGAGGTTTCCTCGGTCAGCGTCTGGATGATAGTTGAGACAGAAAAATTCTTTCTGATTCGTTCCTGCATACGCCGGATTGAACTCAATAATTCGGCATCCAGAAGCAATTCGTACTTGTCATTATAACTCTTAATGAAGGCGGATATCAGCTTTGTGAACTTCCCAAGCAGGAGCATCGTCTCATGCCCGAATTCATCCGAAGCCTTACTGTCAATTGCAACGACTGCCACCGGCTGGTCAATTGCTACGTCGGAAGCCCCGCGCGTAAAAAATACCGGCACTCCGATAAAAGATTTTACCGATGTTGGTGTATCGTAGTAACGGAAGAGTTCGGCTTCCGATTTTGGATTGACCTCCGTAATGAATTCCGGTTTCCCGCTCACGGCCACTTTGCTGACAAGATCGTCGCCGAGCGGAAATCTCCGTGTTGCATTATACGCGGTGCTATCCGTTGCAATTGCTTCCATGACCATCTGCTGCTTTTCCCGGTTCACCCAGAAAAATGCCACTGTGTGCGCAAAAAATACTTCCTTTATCACTCCCAGAATTTTCGTAAGGAGAAAATCAAATTCTGTTCTTGGTTCCGTATCACCCCGGTAAATTTCCGAATCGACATCAAAAAAATCGGAGACTGTAAACGTCGGTACCGCCTTTTCTCGTCTCTCTTTAATTAATATTTCCCTCTCGGTAACTCCCGTAACATGCGGAGCTTCGGCCTCCGCGTGCTTACTCACCTCGTCCATCTCCTCCTCATGACTCATAGTTTGATGACTATCTTGTGGCTGGCTCTGAAAATCATCAAAAAAAAGTTTTTTCATCATTTCACTTCCGGAATATGAACGAAAAAGTGAATTATGCCTTCTTTTGCCGGGAATCAGGTGCAGGGATTTTCCCCGCAGTGATGAAAACAGGAAGAAAGCGGAAAAAAGAACACAGAGGAGGCAGATTATGCGGATAAAAAAAACATCGACAAGAATACCGATGATGATTGCTGCGATACCGATGGCAAGAATGAGACTTTCACTCGCGTGAACTTTCTCCACTATACTGCCGATTTTTTCCCTAGATATCAGAGGCATTAAAAAAATATAATACTGTCAATGAAAGTGTCTAAATTTAGTGAAATTTGAAGTCATAGTCAATTTTTTTAATAAAATTAAGCAAAAATCCGCCCGTTTCCTTCATTAGGAGATTCTTTTTATACTCCAATATAAATTTTCAGAGCATCGGGCTTATTAAATATTGCTTATTTTGCTTAAAAATGGTATAATAAAGACTGTATGGTAAAAAGAGAGTTCAGTATAGTACTCGTGGATGATGATCCAAAATATGCAGACATCATCAGGCACCAACTCCGTTCATTTCAAAACAAAACATTCGCTGTAACCTGGATCAGTGATCCTTCAGCAGTGCTTCCATTCCTTAAATCGAAAAATATTATTGATTTAGTATTGATGGATTATTTTCTCCCCGGTACCACGGGCATCGAAATTATTAAAAAAATCTATGAAGAAAAGGTGCGGGTTCCCATTATTCTTCTGACATCCAATCGTGATTTCAAGATCGCCATAGAAGCGATGAAGTATGGCGTCGAAGAATATATATTAAAAGAAGACGCGGCAGACACGATGCTTCCCCGCTCGATCATTAACGTGATAGAACGATTTGAACTTGCCCGTCGGATAGAAAATGCTGAAAAAGAGGAACTCATATCGAAAAATAACATAGCGGCGATTCAGGAGCTTGTCGTAACGATGTGTCATGAATTCAACAATCCGCTCGCAGCGATCAAAATAAGTTCGGATATTCTTGCGCGGCATGCGCTGACAGACGAACAAAAACAAATTCTGGCAAAGTTAAACAGCAACATAACACTTCTTGAAAAGCAGATTGTCAAGCTAAGGGATCTGAATATGGAAAAATAATATTTTATGGTCCTGCCCTTGATTTTCTTCTAAAATATTTCTACATTATATACTGTATGCCTCAAGTAACACGATATCCGTTTTTCATCCCTTCTCTGTCGAAAAAACTGCTGAAAACCGTCAATCTCAAGAGAGGAACTGAAGACAAATTACCAATTGGAATGAAAAAATTCATCAGAGTTTAACATACGTCCCGCCCAAAAAGCGGGACTTTTTTTTGCTGTCCGCATGACGATACACGACATTCAACATATCATGGAGGCATGGGCGCCGAGAGAGATCGCATGGAAGAATGACAACGTCGGCCTTCAGGTGGGAGCCCTTAAAAAAAAGATAAACACCATACTTGTAACACTCTCCGTTTCCGATCGTGTCGTTCTCGAGGCGGAGCGCATGCATGCCGATCTCATCATAACGCACCACCCTCTTATTTTTCGTCCCCTGACCGCGATTGACGATCGTGAAAGAGTGGGTCGGCTAATTGCCTTACTACTCCGGCACAACATAGCAGTGTATTGCGCTCACAGCAATCTTGATTTTACAAGAGACGGCGTCAGCTTTTCACTCGCACGCACGCTCGGTCTCCGCTCCATTGATTTTCTTCACAAGGACAGATCATTAACAAGGAAAATAGTCGTCTACGTCCCGCAAACACACCTCGAACGGGTACGTCACGCGATGGCTGCAGCAGGAGCGGGTATCATCGGCAACTATGAATCTTGTTCATTCTCAGCTCGGGGGACCGGCTCCTTCAAACCCGTCGGATCGGCAAAACCGTTCATCGGCTCAGTCGGCAACCTCGAGACTGTCGACGAAGTACGCCTCGAGATGAGCGTTCCCGAATGGCGCTTACAGTCCGTAATCAACTCTATGCACATCGCCCACCCTTACGAAGAAGTCGCCTATGATGTGTATCCGATTTTAAACAAGACCGCCGATTGCGGAGCCGGGGCGATCGGTGAACTACCAAAACCCATAAAGGTGGAGTCGTTCCTCAATAATGTACAGCGAGTGTTGAGAGCACCCATCCTCCGCACGAGCGGCTGGTCAGGCCGAACAATACGCCGGGTTGCCTGCTGTGGCGGCAGCGGTTCCGACCTCCTTCGGAACGCAATCAGCCAGGGCGCCGACATTTTTATTACCGGTGATGTTTCGTTCCATCGCTTTGAAGAAACCGATAACCGGATACTTCTGGTTGATGCCGGGCACTACGAAACAGAATACCCGGTTCTCCGAACAATTGTTAAATGCCTCAGGAGTGAAATCAAGCGCCGAGCTTCAGTAACGACAGTAACACAATCAAGGACATCGGGTAATTACATTCACTATCGCATTTAGTATGAAGGAAACAACAGTGGAAAATCTGCTTCGCTACCTCTACACTCTCCAGCAAATCGATTCACAACTCCAGGAAGTTAAGGAACTAAAAGGCGATCTTCCCGCCATCGTTGAGGAATTGGAAGCGAAAGTGGATAAATACAAGGCAGAGGTGAAAATCCTTAGCAACACAATCAAACAACTAAAAATTGACCGCGATAAAGCTGATGTTGATATTCTCGATTTTGCAGAAAAAATTGAAAAGTACAAGAACCAGCAGCTCAATATTAAATCCAACAAGCAGTACGATGCGCTGACACGGGAAATCGAAGCGGCAGAGAAAAAATCCCTCCAGACAGAAAAAGATATGGAATCGTTTGAAGGCAAGATGGAGATAACCAAACGGGATCTTGAAGCGGTGAACGAGCAGCTCAAGAAATCGACTGACGACCTGAGCGAGCGAAAAGAGGAGCTCAGGGAGGTGAACAAGGAACACGAGAAGGAAGAGCTGAAACTTCAGCATGAGAGGGAGAAAATTCTCGTCCGGCTGGACAAGAATTACACCGAGCGGTACGAGCGGATACGGAACGCCAAGAGCGGACTGGCTGTTGTTTCAATTAAGCGGAACGCCTGCGGCGGGTGCTACAGTCGTGTCCCACCCCAGAAGATTCTGGAAATAAGGCAAAACTCGAAACTCTACGCATGCGAACACTGCGGCCGTATTCTCGTTTCCGATCATATCGTGGGCACCAGTCAGGCATCTAAATGATTGTTTATGCTTACACCGATGGTGCCTCGCGGGGAAATCCCGGCGAAAGCGGCATTGGTATTATTTTGAAACGGGAAGAAGGAACAGTAATAACTTCCGCGGCGGGATATATCGGAAAAACGACGAACAATGTGGCCGAATACAAGGCTCTGATGATGTGCATAGCCATGACGAAAAAGTTGCCGTGTACCCAGCTCATAGTTCATTCGGACAGCGAGCTGATGGTAAGGCAGATGAAGAAAGTATACCGCGTCAGGGATAAAAACCTCAGAACGCTGTATGCCAGTATAGACAGAGAGCTTTCATCGGCTCCATTCTCATTTGACATTCGCCACATCGACCGTGCACAGAATCATGAGGCAGATTGCCTGGCAAATGCGGGTATAGACAGCCGCAAGAGAATAAGAATATAATTCATACGCGAAGACTGCGCATCGTGCAATCGCCCTGCTCCCCTCAAAAGAGCGGGGAGGAAAGTCCGAACTCCGCAGGACAGAGCACCTCCTAACAGGAGGGTGTCCCACGTGCAAGCGTGGGACAACGGATAGTGTCACAGAAAATATACCGCCCTTCGACACTCCTTCGGAGTGCTCAGGGGTAAGGGTGAAATGGCGAGGTAAGAGCTCACCAGATCGGTCGTAATACCGATGCTTGACAAACCCTGCTCGGAGCAAGACCATATAAGCCCCGCACTCCGCCTGCGTGTGGAGGAAGAGTTGTCCGCTCAAACTTTTCCAACCTTGTTGGAAAACAACGGGGCGGGTAGGTCGCTTGAGCCCGCTCATGAGGGCGTGCCCAGATAAATGATTGCAGTCCCATTTCAGAATGGGATACAGAATTCGGCTTATAGATGCGCAGTTTTTACATTTCAATCACAGAAAACGAACGGAAACAATGATTCGAGAACATAGGTGGACGGTAGTAGACCCGCCGCCCCAACACACAATAGAAGAACTCGCAAAGGCGATCAATGTCCCTGAAAAAATCGCCCACATCCTCATCCACAGGGGTATCACAAATTACGAGGAAGCGAAAAAATTCTTCCGCCCCCAATTAACAGACCTCCATGATCCGTTCCTCATGACCGGCATGACCGAAGCGGTCGATCGCGTGCTCCAGGCAATCGATAGGAAAGAAAAAATTCTTATTTTCGGCGACTACGACGTAGACGGAACGACGAGCGTGGCAATGCTATATCTCTACTTCACCCAGCTTGGGAATGAAGTAATAACCCATATCCCGGACCGTATAAAGGAGGGCTATGGGATTTCCATCTTGGGTATTGACAAGGGCAAGGAATTTGGAGCCACAGTCCTGATTGCGATCGACTGCGGCATCTCAGCTGTCGAACAAGTTGAATATGCCCGCTCTCTGGGCATCGATGTAATCATCTGCGATCACCATGAACCGGGGGGACAAATTCCAAACGCTGTTGCTGTACTTGATACGTTCCAACCGTCCGACAAGTACCCCTTCAAGTTCCTCTGCGGATGCGGCGTCGGATTCAAACTTTTACAGGCGGTCGAACGTACACGGAAAAAAGAAATAATCGCTGAAAACTTTGTCGACCTTGTTACCCTCGCGACGACGGCGGATATCGTTCCGCTCACCGGGGAGAACCGCATCATCACTAAAATCGGCCTGCAGAAAATCAATACGGAACCGCGGCCCGGATTGCGCGCAATCATTGAAAGTTCGGGACTCAAGCTGGGGAAAATATCTACAGGACAAATCGTCTTTGTCCTTGCCCCGCGAATCAACGCCGTCGGGAGGATGGGAGACGCTACACGGGCAGTAAACCTGCTGACGAGCACCGACTACACCGTCGCTCACGATCTCGCTCAGATCCTGGAAGAGGAAAACCGCAATCGGAGAAAGATCGACGAAGACACCTTCAGCAAAGCGCAACAGCTCGTTGAAACACTCCTCGATGTCGATTCGGATCCGGCCATTGTGCTCCACCAAGAGGAATGGCACCCGGGCGTTATTGGAATTGTAGCTTCCAGGCTTGTCGAAAAATACTACCGCCCTACGATAATGATGACTACCGTCGACGGTATCGCCAAGGGATCCGCCCGATCGATCGTCGGATTCGACATCCACAAGGCGCTTAAGAGGGTTGAAGACAAACTTCTACAGTTCGGCGGACACAAATATGCAGCCGGACTTGCTGTCGCGCTCGACCGTATCGACGAATTTCGCGATGCATTCAACGAAGTAGTACAAGAAATGATGCCTGATAAAATTCGGATCCCTGAACTCCGGATCGATACCGAGATTTCACTCTCGGAATTGAATCCTCGATTCCTCCGCATTCTCAAGGAATTTGCCCCATACGGGCCGGGCAACATGCGGCCTATCTTTCTTACCAGAAACATCAAAATATTAGGTTTGCCAAAAATCGTCGGTAAAGATCACCTCAAAATTAAACTGCAGGAAGATCAAACCGTCTTCGACGCCATCGGATTCGGTCTTGGATCACTCATGGAAGAAATAAAAACTAACGGAAACGGTCTCGACATTGTTTTCTCCGTCGATGAACATGAATTTGCACCGGCAGGCGGCACAGGAGCGGATCCACTGCCGCAGTTGAAAATCAAAGACATCCGCAAAAGCGGTGAGACGAACCACATCGTAACCGAAAACACAGAAAAAGAATAATCCGAGGAAGGATCACCCTATGTCTGGCCATTCTAAATGGGCGACCATAAAACGTAAGAAAGCAGTTACGGACGCAAAACGCGGAAAACTCTTTACACAGGTTATCAAGGAGATTACTATCGCATCCCGTATGGGCGGAGGCGATCTAAAAGCTAATCCGCGGCTCCGGCTCGCAATCGATAAAGCCAAAGCCGCCAATATGCCAGCTGATAACATAAAACGCGCCCTCATGAAAGGCACGGGTGAATTGCCCGGTACCGTCTATGAAGATGTTACATACGAAGGATACGGACCCGGCGGGGTGGCTCTCATCATTGAATCCATAACCGATAATAAGAACCGTACCGTTTCCGAAATCCGTCACCTGCTTGAAAGACATAACGGAAAACTCGCAGCATCGAACTCAGTCGCCTGGATGTTTCACAGAAAAGGACTTATTCGCGTTACGAGATCAAGATACGACGAAGAACAACTGCTCACGTTAGTCCTTGACGCGGGCGCAGATGATATGTCTGCGGAGGAGGATGTCTACGAAATTTTCACGACTCCCGATAGTTTTGAAACAGTAAAACAGGCGCTCGAAGCCAAGGGAATCCCCATGGAGGAAGCTGAAATTCAGAGAATTCCTGAAAACATGGTAAAAGTCGAAGGAAAAGACGCCGATCATGTTCTTAAGCTCATGGAATCTCTCGAAGAACATGAGGATGTCCAGAACGTGTATGCAAATTTTGACATCGACGAAAAAATAATTGCCTCACTCAATCCGTAATAATGTATCCGATTGACCGATGATCGTCCTCGGCGTTGATCCCGGAACCCTCATCACGGGGTATGGTATAATCGAAAACAGGAACGGAAAACTCAAGGTACTTCTATCGGGCGCTGTACGGAACAACAGCAAGGTCCCCATGCCTGAGCGCTTAAAAAACATTTATGTGAGACTTTCCTCCGTAATTGAAAAATACCGGCCGACACAGTTTGCCATAGAAACCGCATTCTACGGAAAAAACGCCCAGTCGGCGCTGAAGCTCGGCCATGCACGCGGTGTCGCGATTCTGACGGCCGTAAAGTGCGGCATTCCAACTTACGAATATTCCCCCCGCGAGGTTAAAAAAGCGATCGTGGGAAACGGCTCAGCCTCGAAAGAACAGGTACAGTACATGATAAAAACACTCCTTCGCATCAGGGAGACGCCCAGATACTACGATATCACAGATGCCCTGGCGGTTGCGTTGTGTCACATACAACAGCATAAACTGCCGTACACTGGCAGGCGCAAGAGCTGGGGGTCATTCGTTGCAGAACATCCTGAACGATGTCGGGATTCACGAAAGAGGCAGCAGTCATGATATCCCGTTTAACCGGCAGAATCATACAGAAAAACCCGACGGAAATTGTAATCGATGTCCATGGCGTCGGGTACGAGGTGAACATTCCTCTGTCGACATTTCAGAAAATTGAAAATGCCGACGGTGATGTCACGATTTTTACGCATCTTCACGTGCGCGAGGATGCGATGGTTCTGTTCGGATTTGCCACAGAGAGCGAACGCGAGGTCTTTCGTTTACTGATATCCATATCCGGTATCGGACCAAAAATCGCACAGAGCATTTTATCCGGAATAACTTCCGCCGAGTTACGGGAAGCAATACTGAGGGGAAACGTCGATGCTCTCACGTCGATTGCCGGTGTCGGGAGGAAAACTGCCGAGCGCATTATCCTTGAGCTCAAAAGTAAAATCGGAAAATTCGAGCTTTCTGAGGAATCGGGACCTCCGACAAGTCAGCAATTGAAAATACGCACCGAAACAGTCATAGCGCTTATGTCTCTCGGCTTCACTCGAGCCAATGCGGAAGCCTCACTCAGAGCGGTTTTATCAGAATCCGCCGGCAAAGATATACCTCTGGAGGAAATCATCAAGAAAGCTCTGCATCACACATCGAAACGGTAATTCATTGCCCCCGGTTCAAACCGGAGGTTATAAATTATTTTTTGCTATTAACCTCCAATCTCAGTAAATTCACTTTCACATGAAGAAAAAAATAGATCCAACATCGCCTGAGCGGCTCGAATATGATGCTGAGGTCGATCAGACGCTACGACCTCTGCAGTTTCAGGATTTCGTGGGACAAGAAAAAATTGTCGATAATCTCAAGGTCTTCATCGCCGCCGCGAAGAAACGGAAAGAAACACTTGATCATGTTCTCCTGACAGGACCGCCAGGTTTGGGAAAAACCACACTTGCTTATATCATCGCGCACGAAATGGGCGCACAAATCAAGACCACCACGGGTCCCGCGCTCGATAAACCGTACAATCTGGCAGGTATCCTTACGAATCTCAACGAGGGCGATGTACTTTTCATCGACGAAATTCACAGAATGAATACGCTGGTGGAAGAGTATCTCTACTCTGCCATGGAAGATTACAAAATAGACATCGTCATCGACAGCGGACCGAACGCCCGGAGCGTTCAACTCGATTTAAAGGGATTTACTCTCGTCGGCGCCACAACCCGCGCCGGTCTTCTCTCCTCGCCGCTTCGTTCACGCTTTGGCGTCACTAACCGGCTCGATTACTACGGTTCTGCAGCGCTGGAAAAAATCATAATTCGTTCCGCGAGAATACTGAATGTTGAAATCAATGCCGAGGGTTCAAAGGAAATTGCACGCCGCTCACGCGGGACGCCCCGAATTGCCAACAGACTCCTCAAGCGGTGCCGCGACTTCGCTCAGGTCGATAAAAATCTGAAACATACAGGCAACATCATTACCCGGGAAGTCGCCCAATATGCACTAACACAGTTGGAAGTGGATGATGTGGGACTTGATGATATGGACAAACGCATACTGCTGACTATTATTGAAAAATACCGCGGCGGACCAGTGGGCGTCAATACACTCGCCGTAGCTGTCGGCGAGGAACCCGGGACTATCGAAGAAGTGTACGAACCATTTCTGATTCAGGAAGGTTATCTGAAACGAACGCCGCGCGGCCGTGAGGCAACCGAACTTGCATACAGACATTTCGGGAAATCTCCCGGGACACAACCACCGAGTTCACAAATGACATTTTTTACAAAAAAAGAAGACTGAACCATGCCCGGCTATTCATTGAAAAGGACAATAATGGGTCAATTCCCGTTCGGCGCCGATCTTCTCGAGGATCTAACCCAATTTGTCCGTAAGGAAAAAATACAGAGCGGCCGAATCAGCGGGATCGGAGCTACAACATATGCTGTCCTCGCATACTACGATCAAATTCAGAAGAAGTACCTCTCGATGGAGTTCCCCGGCGGGATGGAAATTCTCAATCTTCATGGCAATGTGAGTATAAGGGACGGCAATCCGTTTGTGCATGTTCATATACTGCTCGGCGATCCTCAGGGTAAAGTATTCGGCGGACACCTCATGCCCGGAACAAAACTCTGGGCTTGCGAAGTCGTGATTGACGAATTCACCGGTGAAGAACTTACCCGCGGTGAAGATCCACGAACCGGATTGTTCCTGTGGAAAACCGGATTCCTATCCTGATCAATTGCCCCCGGTTTAAACCGGGGGCAATTGATAAGCTGACACGCTCATTCTACCTCCGCCCGACCCTTAGCGTCGCCAGAGAACTTCTGGGTAAATATATTGTTAGACGCCTGAAAGGGAAAAACCTCATTGGTAAGATTGTCGAGACGGAAGCATACCTCGGTGATAATGATCCCGCAAGTCATGCATTCCGAGGTAAAACGAAACGTAACGAAGTGATGTTCGGCGAGGGCGGACATCTATACGTCTACTTTACATACGGAATGCACTTCTGCGCAAATGTAGTTACGGACGCAGAAGGAAGAGGCAGAGCAGTACTACTGCGGGCTGTTGAACCTCTTGAGGGTGGTGACATTATGGTAAAAAATAGAAAAGTAAAAGATACTACATACATCAAACTGACAAACGGTCCGGCTAAATTCTGCGAAGCTTTCGGAATCAACAACAGGCACAACAGTACCGACCTGCTGGGCGATGAGATATTTATT
The DNA here is from genome assembly GCA_964353675.1 of uncultured Chlorobiaceae bacterium. Classification (GTDB taxonomy): domain Bacteria; phylum Bacteroidota; class Ignavibacteria; order UBA10030; family SZUA-254; genus CAYGXH01. Next base: position 351 of record CAYGXH010000014.1, on the reverse strand, counting down.
ACAACCGGAGAGAAAATTCCCAGAAAACAAATAATTTCAACCTCCCGAATAGGTATCACGAACGGAGCAGAGAAACTATGGAGATATTATATCAGAGGAAATCCGTTCGTCTCAAAATAAAAAAAACCCCGGCGACAAATGCTCACCGGGGTTTTCAGATAAGAAATCTACCGCAGTTACTTCATCAGCAGCATTTTACGAACCGCGGTGAATGTAGAACCATCAGCAGGCGTCGCAACAATCTTCACAAAATATATACCGCTTCCGCTCTCCGCAGCATTCCATTGAATCGAGTGCCCGGCGGCATCAAGATTGCCGTCATATAGTATCGCGATCCGCTGACCGATAACA
>CAYGXH010000013.1:0-18059 GCA_964353675.1 uncultured Chlorobiaceae bacterium | reverse complement strand
TTAAGTTTTATAAACGGAATACCTTCGATTTCTTTTACTTTCATCCCTCCGGTCATCACTTCCACGACATCAGGGACCATCATGAATTCTATGGTTAAACCCTCGCACTGCTGGAGGAGTTTGTAGAGTTTGGGATGCTCATCGAGATTCAGAGAGACGAGCGCCAATTCCACCCGCTCCTTCAGAAGTACCTCCGGTGCATCGGAGTATGATCCCAAATAAGTCGCTCCCGACAGTTCACTTGTTTCTCGGGCACGTTCGTTGGAACAGTAACCGACGATCCTGTAGCCGAGTAGCGGATGGTCACGCAGTGTTATGAAGATACGCTCTGCGGTCGCATTGTTCCCGATGATAGCGGCGTTTCTCAGCTCCCGCCCGCGTGCATAGAGTTTTTTCTCAATCCAGAGAACGAATGCGCGGCCTATGAATATCGTTAGAATAGTTGCTAACCAGAGAATTCCGAAAACAATCCGCGAATACGAAAACTCTCTATAGAAAAATGCAGCGCTCATAACGACGAGCATGCCCAGTGTAACGACTTTGATAATGGCGAAGAACTCGTCGACGAGAGCCGCATTACGCCTCGCACCGTACATCCTGCGGGATTGAAATAGAATCAGCCAAACCGGGATGACAACGAAGGAACCATAGATGTATCCCTCAAGGGAAGGTTGGGCTTCCGTAAGAGGAAGGAAATCAAGCGTATTTGTTCGGAATCTCAGCCAGTACGAAAACAAAAACGACACTTCGATCGCTATGCCGTCAGTGATAACGGCGAGCGTCGGTATCAGAAAATCATTTCTGCGCGGTTTCATTATTAGATATAAGAATCAACCGAACATTTCATCTTCAAGAATGCCGCAGATAATATGCGCCACGGTGATGTGCCCTTCCTGAATTCTCTGCGTATCATCGGAGGGGATGATAACAGGTACGTCAACCAGATTTTTTAATTTCCCGCCTTTTTTCCCAAGAAAACCAACAACACGCATCCCCTGTTTTTTTGCCGTCGCCGCCGCTCGTATCACATTTTCAGATGCACCGCTCGTGCTGATGGCTATAAGGACATCCCCCTTCTGACCGAGAGCTTCCACCTGCCGGGAAAAAACATACTTGAAACCGATATCATTGCCGCCGGCAGTAAGCATTGAGGTATCAGTCGTGAGTGCAATCGCGGCGAGAGGGGGCCGGTTTTCCATGGTCATGCGGATCACGAGTTCCGTAGCAATATGTTGTGCATCCGCTGCACTCCCTCCATTGCCGCATATCAGGAGTTTTTTCTTATCGCGGAGCGCTTTCATGATAACTTCCACAGCTTTCTGAATATCCCGGGAACACTTCTCAATAATCCCCAGTTTCACCCTGGCGCTCTCGATACATTGTTGTCTGATGTACTTTCTACGCAAGGCATCAGTACGACGTGATTGTGACATTTTTTCCATTCGCATTGTTTTTATTTTATTACTTGTTAATCATACCTTCGATGATCGCAGGTACACCGCTCAGTACCTCATCAAGCCGGGATATATCCCTGCCGCCTGCCGTAGCAAGGTGCGGACGTCCGCCGCCGCCGCCGCCCACTTGTTTCGCCACTTCTCCAACTATGGTCCCAGCGTGAAGTTTTTTATCCTTCAGGAGGTCATCCGTAACTACACAGACGAGCGCGACTTTGCCGTCGATGACCGCGCCCAGAACACCGACGCCCGATGTGAGCTTCGCCCGTAGAGCATCCCCAACCTTCTTGAGTTCCTCATTATTTACGACACTTACGCGGCCGGAAACAATTTTCTTATTGCTGATGACGACGGCGCTCGCTATGATTGAATCGAGTTCCCCTCCGGCTTCCTCGACACGATTGAGTGAAATCTCTTTTCGAAGCTCACTCAGTGATTTGGAAATTTGTTCAATCTCGTTTTCTCTGGTACGGACAGCTTCATCAACTTCTTCCATCACCGCATCATTGAGAATTTCCACAGGGATGTCGAAAGGTTGAACACTGATTCCTCGTCTTGCGTCTGTTTGTTTTATGCGTCCGAGCTGCTTTTCCAGTTCTTTCTCATCGGTGAGGAGTCTGTCTATCTGTCGGCCGAGTTCACGTACATGTTCAACCCTTTCCTCAATGAACTGACGCGCTCCATCTCCGGTCACTGCCTCGATCCGTCGTATCCCGCTCGCAATTCCCGACTCCGACACGATTTTGAAGAAACCGATGTCGCCTGTATTCTGCACATGAGTCCCGCCGCATAATTCGGCTGTAAAATTCTTTACTTCAACGACCCGCACTCTCTCTCCGTACTTTTCACCAAAATACATTTTCAATTTTGGATAGCGCCGCTTTGCTTCATCGATCGGGAGCCATTCAGCAGGATCGTTGAGAGCCACCACGGGAATTCGCTCCGCAATTTTTTCATTTACGATCTTTTCAATCGCTTTAATTTGCTCAGGAGTTATTTTTTCAAAGTGATTAAAGTCGAACCTCAGTCGGTCGGGTGCGACAAGCGATCCCTGCTGATGCAGGTGGTCACCCAGAACCTGACGCAGCGCTTCATGAAGGAGGTGCGTAGCCGTATGATTACGCATTATATTCTTGCGGCGCGGGATGTTTATTTTTGCCTTCACTTTTGTAAAAGCGGTAAGCGTAACAGGCTCCGCGATTCTATGGATGATTGTTCCCCCCTCTTTGAAAACATTGGTTACGCTATAACTGTGTCCACCGCCGATGATCTCCCCCGTATCAGAAATTTGGCCTCCCGATTCGCTGTAGAATGGTGTGTCTTTCAAAACAACCTGATCATTCGCGACCGTTACTGCTTCAGTATCGATTTCGAAGGCTTCATATCCCACGAAATGAGACTCCTCGTGCAGGGGTATATCCTGCGAACGAACGATACCTGGTTCGGTGTCGAACTTTTTACTGGCTTTCCTCGCACGATCACGCTGTTCTTCCATGAGTTGGGCAAATCTCCCGTTGTCAACTTTTAATCCCCTTTCAGTCGCCATCATTTCCGTAAGGTCCAGAGGGAATCCGTATGTATCAAAAAGCTTAAAGGCATCCTCGCCGGGAAATGTTTTTGAATGTCCGATCCGTTCCACCACCGACTCGAAGATTTCCAGTCCGCGGTCGAGTGTCTGATTAAAACTTTCCTCCTCTCCGCGGATTATTTTTTCGATATGCAATTTATGGTCAGCGATTTCGGGATAATGGTTGCCCATCGATTCGATAACAGCATCAACGATATTGTGCAGAAACGGTTCATGCATACCGAGTGTACGACCGAATCGCGCCGCCCGGCGCAGAATTCGCCGTATGACATATCCTCTACCTTCGTTTGAAGGAATACCGCCGTCCGCAATAGAAAAAGAGAGCATGCGAACGTGATCTGATATCACACGCATGGCAATATCAGCAGGATCGTCAATTTTCCCTGAATAGCCCTCTCCGACTATCTCTGATACTCTGGCGATAATGGGTGTAAAAACATCAGTATCATAATTAGATTTTTTCTGCCCTAGAACTGCGCATATCCGCTCGAAGCCCATTCCAGTATCAACATGCATTGCCGGAAGTGGCGTGAGTTTTCCGTTTTCATCACGGTTATACTGAATGAATACGAGATTCCAGATCTCCATGACTCGGGGATCACCGCAGTTAACGAGAGAGCTGCCCGATAAGTTATCCGTGAGATCGATGTGGATTTCTGAACAGGGACCGCACGGGCCTGTCTCTCCCATCTCCCAGAAATTATCCTTTTTGCCGAAACGCAAAACATGTTTCGGATCAATGTTCGTAACTTTTTTCCAGAAACTTTCCGCTTCATCGTCTGACTCATAAACGGTGGCGTAAAGTTTTTTCCTGTCAAGCCCCCAGACTTTGGTCAGGAGTTCCCATGCCCATTCAATCGCTTCCTTTTTATAATAATCACCGAACGACCAGTTGCCGAGCATCTCAAAAAACGTGTGGTGGTATGTATCGATGCCAACTTCCTCAAGATCGTTGTGCTTTCCGCTTACGCGGATACATTTTTGGGAATCTGCCGCGCGGACGTACCCACGCTTCCCCTTTCCGAGAAAGACATCCTTGAACTGGTTCATGCCTGCATTCGTGAAAAGAAGAGTCGGATCGTCGTGCGGTATGACCGGCGCACTGGCTACGATAGTGTGCCCGCGATCTTTAAAGAATTGTAAGAAGCTGTTCCTTATTTCACTCGATTTCATAATTCGGTTTCTTAGTCTACTACCCTCTTAAAAATAATTAACCCACATTGAGTGGGCTTCATCAATTATACAATCCGAGCGTATGCTTTTTTACAACGCAGATGTCACACCTCGATTTGAGTCGTTAAATCAATCTCTTCAAGAACGCCGCTCACCGACATACATCTGACAAATTCACCTTCGAAGATCACAGATTTCCCGTTGTGATGTACTTCCCATGTGAACTCCTCAGCCCTCTTTAGGGCACAACCCGTCGCCTTCATGATCTGGTTGATAACCTCATCGAAGGTGTGTACCTCATCGTTGAAGAGAATTACCTTTGCCGGCTCCTGAATTGCTACCTCAGTTATAACCTCGTCTTCTCTCTCGCTGCCTGGTCTCAATTGGCTCATATGTTCAAACTTTATCATTTTCTACTTAATTGTACCAAAAAATGGTGAATTATGCAAAATTTTCCACAGCATTGACTTTTTAGTATGAACGGGATATATTGAAATAGGTTAATGTGTATGGACGAATCGCCGGAAGGTCTCTCTCATGAAATGGTCTAGTATATATCTTTTATGCATAATAGTTTTTTTTGAGCTCAACTGTCAAAGGGCCGATATAAATATGGCACCAGATCGGACAGAAACGGAAGGCGAAATAGCGATTTCACTCGCAAAACCACCGATAGGAATAACACGGGTAGTTGCCGATTTAACACGCGAGGGATTTCGTCAGAAAACAATTACTCTCGCGATATCAGACTCAATCCCATCGGCAATTGGTGTTTTCAGAAATGTGGAGACCGGGTGGTGGCATTTAAAGGTTGAAGCATTCGACAGAGAGGGTCTCTGCCGGTATCGTGGTGAAAGGGACATAAATGTTTTACCGGGCGAGACTACGATCGCAGAACTCGATTTACTGCCAACAACCGGTAATATTGAAATAAGAGTCCGATGGGGAATAAACGTTCCTCCCGTTATCATACCTGATCACACCAAATGGGAATGGACACGGGACGATCGTGGTGGTGGCTCACAAAACTCATTGCTCTTTAATATGAGAATCATCAGTATTCTGCCTGTTAACCATGTCCATTTCGTAAATAGGACGGTCAATACGGGGAACGCTGTCTATCGGTTCAAAGTCCGGGGTGGTAATTTTAAATTTGCCTGGCGGATTAGTCTGAACGATTCAACACAAGGAACAGCCCTTATTCTTCAGAAGGATCAGGGAACGAAAATCAGCGTCATCCATACTAAATGGGAAAATTTTTATTACGGCTGGCCTAACAGCTACAATTATTTCAGCAATTCTCTGAATATTCGATGGGATAGTACAAGCTGGCACGCCGTCGAAATACATGACACCGGTTCTGATATTCGGGTTTTCATCGATGGCGCCTATCGCGATTTCTTTATCAATCAAATCCCCGTATCAGAATTCCTGGCTGATGTGGGAACTGGGGGATTGGGTATCGGTAACGACGAATATGAAACTATCTCCTATAAAGAGATGGAAATTGTGCGATGAGGAAAAACATTGATTATACATTCAGACACGAGAATATTTACATGAATAAAAAAATTATTATCGGCATTCTCTCTTTCGTTTTATTCGTTATCAGCTATGTGGGATCCGGTTTCTTCCAAAATAAACATATCGAAGTCAAATCTCAGAGCGGCGCTCTCCGGGCATTCGAGTGGTGGTACGCCCAGCGGGCTCTACCGTATGAAATGATTCCTCAGGGCTCGTATCAGAACGCTGTCGGCTATTTGAAAACATCTATGATAAAGGAAAACAGCCGATCGACTGCAAATATCGAATCATCGGAATGGATTTCATTAGGTCCCAATAACATCGGCGGACGCGTTCTTGCTATCGCAATTGATCCTACGAACCCGTACATAATCTGGGCAGGTTCTGCAAGCGGCGGTTTGTGGAAATCGATTACAGCAGGCGAAGGGACAAATGCATGGGCGTACATCAACACCGGATTTAATACGTTGTCAGTAAGCGCGGTGGCACTTGATCCATTCAATCCAAGTATAATTTACATCGGGACTGGTGAAATTAGTCACTACCGACGCCCTCTTGTTGGAACACCGGGCGCCAGAGCTTCTTACGGAATGGGCGTGCTTAAATCGACCGACGGCGGAACAACATGGAATCAGACAAGTCTTACATGGACTTTCCCCGAAATCACAGCGGTCCAGAAAATAATTATCAATCCGCAAAACCCACAAACAATATTCGCAGCAACGAGCGAAGGCGTTTTCAAATCAACAGACCAAGGTTCATCATGGACACAAACGCCGACTCCGATAATGGCAATGGATGTTATTATGAGTCCGGCAGACACATCAACACTCTTTTCATCCCACGGTAATCTGAACTCTTCACCAGTCCCGGGCCTTTACAAAACGACCAACGCCGGATTCACATGGACGAAACTTGCAGGCGGACTCCCGACATCAAATTTCGGGCGGACATCGCTTAGTATTTCACCCTCAGCGCCCACAACAGTTTATGCCGGCATTACCGATGCCGCATCAAGCGGATTGCTGGGACTCTACAAGACTACAGACAACGGAACAACCTGGACTCTCAGAACAACAGAAAATTATGTAGGATCGCAGGGATGGTACGACAATGTAATAGCCGCTCATCCTCAAAGTCCTGATACGATATACTGTGCCGGACTCGAAATCCATAAATCAATTGACGGCGGCGTTAACCTCCCGGCTATTTCGGGCGGTGGTGTTCACGTCGACCACCATGCGATAACATTTCATCCGTCAGATTCCAGAATTGTCTACTTCGGTACCGATGGCGGCGTATATAAAACGACAAACGGCGGCGAATCATTCATCGATTGTAACGGCGGTTTTGTTACTACACAATTTTATCCCGGCTTTGCAAACGCCTCCGACGATACGACCATAAGCTTGGGAGGTCTTCAGGATAATGGTACACTTAAATACACCGGCAGTACTTCGTGGAATCAGATCTTCGGGGCAGATGGCGGCTGGTGCGCAATTGATCCCACAGACCCAAATATTATGTATTTTGAGTACCAGTGGCTCAATCTTTATAAATCGACCAACGGCGGTCTTTCATCTACCAGAATAACAACAGGACTCCCCACAGGATCAACAAACGCGAATTTCATACCGCCTTTTGTTCTATCACCCTCAAATCCACAGGTGCTCTATGCGGGAAGCAAAAATGTATATAAAAGCGCCGATGGAGGGAGTTCGTGGTTCGCTTCGAACGGCGAGACCACACTGAACGGCACCAACATCGCATGTATTGGAATGTCCTACACGAGTCACGATACACTGATCGCCTGTACAGGGACCGGGGCATTCGGAGCCACCCCGTTATTCGAAATATTCCTGTCAATCAATGGCGGATTATCATGGACGAACGTCACATACCGGTTAAACGGAACTGATAATCTCCCGAACCGGTATCCGACCGATATTGAATTTAATCCCGTTAACAGTAATATAGCATACCTCACATATTCAGGATACGGCACACCGCACGTCTTCATGACGGAGAATCTTGCGCAATCATGGACCGATATCAGCAGTAATCTGCCTGACATTCCTCACCAGGCAATTGTAACAGATCCCGAATCACCGGAAGATATTTATGTCGGGACCGACCTCGGCGTTTTCCATTCTTCTTCACGCGGTTCGGTATGGGAAGAATTCGGCACGGGCATGCCGCCTGCTATGGTGCTCGACCTTACCATATCGCGAAACAACGGTAAACTCCGTGCATCGACGTTCGGAAACGGCGTCTACGAACGACTACTCTTCAGGACTCCTGCACTCTCTCTGACAATCCCCAATGGCGGTGAAGTCTGGGCATCCGGTTATCCCGAAACTATCGTGTGGTCGCAGAAATTCCTCTCGTCAGTTCGGCTGGAATACTCAACTGACAACGGTTCAGGTTGGAACCTGATCGCTGACAGCATACCTGCAGTACAGGGATCTTATCAATGGAACGTGCCTCAAGTTGGAACCACGGAAGCACGTGTAAAAATAATCGATGTTTCATCAGCAGTACTGGCAGATTCGAGCGCGTTGCCGTTTACAATTGTTTTCAATCCAGATTTCATCGCAGGGTGGAATCTTATATCTCTTCCGTATACTGTTCTAGATGCGCGGACAGAGGTCCTCTACCCGACCGCAGTCTCGGACGCTTTCACATATAATGGAGCATATATTCAGCAGGAAAACCTGCGTGTTGGTTCCGGATATTGGTTAAAGTTTGATCTGCCGGAAATGTTAACATTTAGCGGTGATTCGGTATTTACAGACACAGTCGATGTTTTTACCGGCTGGAATTTAATAGGCGCACTTTCTCTTCCGGCGAGCATAACAGATATTGTCGAGGATCCGCCCGGTATGATCACATCGGATATCTTCGGATATGATCAGGGATATCAGATAACCGATACGCTATTTCCAAAATATGGTTACTGGGTAAAAGTAAACAGTAACGGAAAACTTATCCTCTCCACGCTGCAATCAGGTGTTAAAAGCAGCCGCATGATCTCAAACAGATTGAAATCGGTAAAACAACTGCCTGACAATTTCATCACGATTCGGGACGGAAGAGGAAACCGGCAAACACTTTATTTCACAATTAATGAATCGTCCGAATTCAATAGATATGAGCTTCCTCCCCCGCCTCCATGCTGCGCGCTCGATGCCAGATTTAGCGATGGAACCATGATAGCCGATATCAGCATCGGAGAACAAATTCCAATCTCTGTCGCCGCAGAATATTTCCCGCTCGTTATCGAATGGCAGTATACCGAGAACACCGGTAAGCTGTATCTGAACATCAATGGTATTTCTCGTGAACTCAACTCATCAGGATCCATTTCCGTTACGGAAAAAATATCGTTGCTGATTCTGGGCACAGTTGGCGGAGTGAGTCCGACGGAACCTCTGACTTTCTGTCTCGAGCAAAATTATCCGAATCCATTCAATCCTACAACTAAATTGTCATTTGTCATTCGTAATTTGTCATATGTTACCTTAAAGGTATTCGATATCCTTGGACGGGAAGTCGCAGTAGTTGTAAATAAAAAGATGGAACCCGGGAGGTATGAAGTCCCGTTCACTGCCAAAGGTGAAGATGGCAGTAATCTGCCGACCGGTGTGTATCTGTATCAGCTGGAAGCGAGGTATGCTGACGGTGGCGGCGGTCTATTCCGGGAAACGAAGAAGATGCTCCTCGCGAAATAGTATCGACTGTTTGAGACTTGTGCCTAATAGATTGTTTGTATTTTTATCTGCCATTACGTATATTTGTAGGAATTTTTCCCACATTTAAAAGTTTCATTCAAGGAGATTATAATGAAAAATTATGCGTTTCTGGCTATTTTAGCGCTTATAATCAGCTATCTTATGATCACAGGATTTCAGTGTGCATCATCGGAAATGACAAGTGCAAAATTGTACATTTCCCGGACCGACTGGGCATCGGCAGAGAAATCACTCCTTATAGAAGTTGAAAAGAATCCCACAAACGGTGAAGCATGGTGGCTCCTGGGCCATACGTTCACATCAGAAGGTAAATACAAAGAAGCTGTGCCGGCATTTGAGCAATCACTAAAGAACACAAATGAATTTTCAGAAAAAATTACCCAATCCAAGAAGTACATCTGGGGTCAGTGCCTCAATCGCGGTGTCTCAGATTATAATAAGAGTTTGTCGGTATCCGCAGACAGTGCGGCGATGTACAGGATGAAAGCGATTGAGAACTACAATATTGCTCTGAAGGTAAATCCTGACAGTGTGATCACATACCAGAACCTCGCGATAGCTCAGCGTGCACACGGATTGTATAACGAGGAAATAGTAACACTGACTGAAGCGCTCAAACGCAAACAATCCATGAATCTCTACATTTCCCTTATCGATGCTTACCTATCGATTGGACAAAACGCCGATACACAGGGAAAGAAAGAAGACGCAAAAGTTAATTACGACAAGGCAATAGGTGTAATTATGGAAGCAAGAAAGATTGATCCGGATAATGAGGATCTTCTTGCAACTATGATCAATATTTACGTCAGTCAGGGTCGTGCGAACGAAGCCAAGCCTTACATGCGGGAAGCTATTGCGAAAAATCCAACAAATAAGATATACCAGTACAACCTCGGCGTACTCCTGATGCAGACAGACAGTTTGGAGGAAGCAATCAGTCATTTTGAATCAGCCCTCGATGCCGATCCTGTTTACGATGTAGCTCTGCAAAACACAGGTGTTGCATACATGCGTCTCGGTGACCGGATAAAGCAAGCGGCACAAGCCGGCGACGTGAAGAAAGTGGATAATAAATTTTATATTGAAAAGTTCAAGAAGGCAAGCGAGTATTTCAAGAGACTGACCGTCGTAAAGCCTGAAGATTCAAATGCGTACGATCTCCTCGCATCTGCTTATGCAAATGCCAATATGGTGGCTGAAGCAAAAGAAGCGCTTGAGAAAGCCGATTCACTACGGAAGAAGTAGATTTACGTCACAATTTCATGCCCTCCACGTAAAATGGAGGGCTTTTTTTTATACATTCAGAAAAGGAAATTTAAAATGGCAGGACCAAATCAACCCCCCCAGCAAATCAACATCGAATTAGGCGAGAAAGAAGCAGAGGGAATTTATTCAAATCTGGCGATCATCACCCACTCCCCTGCAGAATTCGTAATCGATTTCACAAGGATACTACCGGGTGTACCGAAAGCGAAGGTACATGCACGCATCATCACAACTCCCCAGCATGCAAAACTCCTCCTCAATGCGTTAAAAGATAATATCGACAAGTTTGAAAAAACATTCGGTGAGATAAAAATTCACGGCGAGTCCTCGCACGGCGGTTTCGGATTCCAGCCGCCGATTACCGGCGATAAAGTGCACTGATGTGAGGAATCTCAGAGAATATAACGGCTGAGATCCTTATTTTTTACTATGTGATCGAGGGTGGATGTTACCATTTCGCGGGAGATACGAATAGTTTTACCTGCATATGTATCCGGAGCTTCGAAAAGAATATCCTCGAGAAGTGTCGTCATTATGGTATGTAACCGACGGGCTCCGATGTTTTCAACCTGCTCGTTCACCTCTGCCGCAGTGCGCGCAATTTCCTTTATCCCGCCTTCCGAAAAATCCAGAGTTACTCCCTCCGTTTGAAGAAGTGCGATGTACTGCTTAATGAGTGCGTTCTGCGGGAGTGTGAGAATTTTTATAAAATCATCTTCCGATAGACTCCCCAGTTCAACACGGATAGGAAACCTTCCCTGCAGTTCAGGGATCAGGTCGGATGGTTTCGAAACATGGAACGCACCCGATGCGATGAATAGGATATGGTCTGTGCGCACCGTACCGTACTTCGTCAGAACCGTAGTACCCTCCACGATCGGCAGTAAGTCACGCTGAACTCCCTCGCGGGAAACGTCGGGGCCTCCGGCATGACCGCGTTCGCCGGCTATTTTGTCGATCTCATCTATGAAGACGATTCCCGTGTTTTCAACGCGAGAGATCGCCTCCTTCACGATCGATTCGGTGTCGAGGAGTTTGTCCGTCTCTTCCTGAATTAGAAGTTCCCGCGCTTCGACTATTGTCACTTTTCGTTTTTTTGTTTTCTTCGGGAGGACATTACTGAAAATCTCCTGAATATTCAATCCCATTTCCTCAACATTGAGCGGCCCGAAGACCTGCATAGCGGGTGACTGACTGCTCGTAACGTCGAGTTCGATGTTTCTGCTCTCCATCTGACCGTTTTGCAGCTTCTCCCTGAATTTTTCCCGTGTCGCGCGATTATCGTCTTCCTGATTATCCTCCGGCGCCGGAGTGAGTTCGTTTGTACGATGCCGACGCACCGGCGGAACGAGGATATCGAGGAGCCGGTCTTCAGCAAGGGCAACAGCTTTACCATGAACCTCAGCGGCTTTCTCTCCCTTAAGCATGTTCATGCCAAATTCGGTCAGGTCTCTGATCATGGAATCGACATCTCTGCCGACATATCCCACTTCCGTGAATTTTGATGCTTCTACTTTAATGAACGGAGCATCGACAAGCTTTGCAAGTCGCCGGGCAATCTCAGTTTTTCCGACGCCTGTGGGCCCGATCATGATAATATTATTCGGCATTATTTCTTCGCGCAGATTTGGGGGTGTCTGCAGCCTCCGCCAGCGGTTCCGGATCGCGATGGCGACGGATTTTTTCGCTGCCTGCTGTCCGATGATGTACTTATCCAGTTCCCGAACAATGTCCTTCGGTTTTAATTCATTCTTTATTTTTTTTTGAAATTCTACAGTCATGAGAGTTCTTCGAGGCTGATGGATTTATTCGTGTAGATGCAGATTTCAGATGCAGCATCCAGTGAGTAACGGACAATTTCATGGGCGGAGAGGTTCGTGTGCGTAACAAGCATCCTTGCCGCGGCGAGGGCGTAATTACCTCCCGAACCGATGGCGACTATGCCATCGTCCGGTTCAACAATTTCACCTGTTCCGCTTATGATAAGAGCCTGTTCCCTGTTCAGAACAGCCAGCAGCGCCTCAAGCTGTCGGAGGTACTTATCGGTGCGCCACTGCTTTGCCAATTCCACCGCTGCCCGAAGGAGGTTTCCATTATATTGCTGGAGGCGATCTTCAAACCGTTCAAATAGGGTGAACGCATCGGCAGCCGCGCCGGCAAATCCTGCCAGGACTGTATCGTTGTACAGCTTCCGCACTTTCTTCGCGTTCTGTTTCATGATCGAGGTTCCGACAGTCACCTGACCGTCGCTTCCGATGACGGTCTTCCCTCCGCGGGTCAGACCGATCACCGTCGTCGCATGCATACGTTGTTCCATGGGATGTGTTAAAAGTTGTGAGTATGAGTTTATATTTTCCGCCGTAATCGGGCTACAGGTATCTTCATCGATTCTCTGTACTTCGCAACCGTCCGTCGGGCGATATTGAGACCTGTGGTATTCAGTTGTTCTGCGATTTTGTCATCGCTCATCGGGTGCCGGGGATCTTCCTTTTCAATGATCTCCCTAATTATTTTCTTTACCTCTTTGTTGGATACTTCCTCACCCGTTGCCATCGTCAGCTTATCACTGAAGAAATGACGCAGTTCAAAAACACCGTACTCCGTTTGTACGTATTTCCCGTTTACGACCCGGCTGATGGTGGAAATATCCATGCCGATCACTTCGGCGATGTCCTTGTAGATCATAGGCCGTAAATTTTCGCCCGTCTCGAAAAACTGCCTCTGCTTCTCAACGATCGCACGCATCACCTTCATCATAGTTTCGCGTCTCTGATTGATTGATGCAATAAACCACTTCGCCGTTTCAAAGCGCTTACGGATGAAATCCTTTACACCTTCCGCAACGCCGTTTTTTGAACGTCGGGACATGAGTTCCTTGTAGCGTCTGTTGATGCGAAGAGGCGGGACATTTCGGTCGTTTAGTGTGATAATAAAATCCCCATTATCTGATTCGACGGTAAAATCCGGGACAATGTAATTCTGCTGTGCCGTGAACTGCCCTTCACCGGGTTTCGGATTCAACTTCTGAATCAATTCCAGGACCGACTTGAGCTGTTCGATGGTGATTCCGAGGTTTTTTGTCAGCTCCTCGTAGTGCTTCATACTGAAATCTGTAAAATATTCCCTGAGTATCTTCAGCGCAAGTTCAGCGAGAACTGGATCGGATTCTCCCACTTCAAGTTGTACGGTCAGGCATTCCTGCAATGTCCGGGACGCGATACCAGGCGGATCAAGGTGTTGAATTTTTTTCAGAACCTGCTCAGCTTGCTCCGTATTCAGCATGAGGTTCTGTGAAAGGTTCAAATCCTGTACGACCAGTGCGAGATCTCTCCGCAGGTACCCGTCTTCATCGATATTACCAATAACCTCCTCGCTGAGAATCTTTTCTTCCTCGGTAAGGTCGAGCAGGTCTATCTGATCACGTAATCTTTGAGTCAATGTGACATCAGAAGGCTGTGGAATCTCTTCGCGGTCTTCCTGGGGATAGTAATTACTCGTCGCCTTGTAACCGTCAAGGTCATCGTTCATGAAATCTTCTATCGTATATCCCTCGTCACCCGATGATTTTTCCTTCTCCCATTCATCCTTTTTATCACCTGCTGCCTCATCGGTGGTCATATCCGTCTTTATATCCTCCTGTTCCTGGATGACATCCGCTTCATCAATTTCTTCTAGGAGGGGATTCATCTCAAGTTCCGCCTTGATGCGCTGTTCCAGGGCAAGCACCGGAAGCTGCAGGAGCTGAAGGTACTGCACCTGCTGCGGAGTCAGCTTCATCTGAAGCGTTTGTCTTTGAGAGAGATTCAACATGATATAATTACCTAAACAACCAGATCCTATGATTTGTTCATTAGCGTACATTCAGAGAGAACCTGTCTGTACCAGTCCTCTCCATACTTTCTTGTAAGTGCGTCCCTCAAAAACCAAATCAGAGAGATACTAAGGGTCGTTCCGTTTTCCCTACCGGTGGCGCACTCGCGGATGCGTTCGTAGTGCAGATGATCAAGATGACCGTTCCGGATCCTGATCGGAAAAAGGTGACACGAAATTGGTTTTTGCCATGAAGCGATTCCCATGATGAACGCTTTTTCGAATGCACACCAGGCGATGTCGTCATCGTAGTACACGAAAACACATGCTCTCTGATCTACACAGACCGTCGCATAGCTGCCTGGAAATCCTTCTACCATTCCGTGCTGTCTTATGATCTCAAGATGCTCATCCGATAAAAACTGACGAACATGCGGAAACGCTTTATCGATTTCGGGAAGCTCCTCATCCAGCAGAGGCGCTCCGCGTCCGCCATGGAGAGTGCAGCAGCCTCCTCTGCACCTCTTGAGATCACAAGCGAAGCGTTCGCCGGCAATGTCATCTTCCACTATTACGTTACCGATATTGAACATCACATATGTAAAATACAAAAGTTTTCTGAAAGAGAAAAATAATCTGTGAAGACCGGCACACGAATCATTCGCTCAAAACCGTATAAACATTTTCCCGGGCAATTGTTTCACGCAGTTTTTAAATTCAAGTCCAAGGAGATGAACGAGAACATCCGCGGTCGGCATCCCGACACGCTCTGCAATAACGTCGATTTGAACCGGCTGCGCTCCGAGCGAATCGTAAATGGCTCTTTCGAACAGATTAAGGTTCTGCGGCTTCAACGAATCCCTTTCTCCTCTTCCTCCGGATGTACGGCGGTTTCTCGTTATTATTTCCTCGAGCACATCATCGAGCGTTTCAACAAGTTTTGCCCTGCCGCTTTTAATGAGGGCATGACAGCCGCGACTCTGTTGCGATGTTATGGCCCCGGGTACGGCAAATACTTCACGGTTTTGATCCAGCGCCGTGTTCGCGGTGATCATCGCGCCACCGGTAACATCGGTCTCGATGATGACAACACCAAGAGAGAGACCGCTGATGATCCGGTTCCGGCGTGGGAAATTGACGGCGTCCGGTTTGGCTCCCATTTCATACTCACTAAGGACGACGCCGCATTTGCAAACGTTTTCAAAGAGATGTCTGTTCTCAGGCGGATAACAGACATCCAAGCCGGAACCGATCACGGCAAGAGTTCTTCCGCCGGCTTTTAATGCAGTGTCATGTGCAATCGTATCGACGCCGCGGGCGAGTCCGCTCACAACCGTGATACCCGCTTTAACGAGTTCCCGGGAAAATTTCTCCGCCATGGCCGTACCGTAGGAAGTCGGTGTCCGCGTTCCAACAATTGCTACTGCATCAGCGTCCGTCTCTTTCAGCTCACCGCGAAGGAATAGAAATGGCGGCGGATCATATATTTTCCTTATTAGATCGGGAAAATCGCGATCCCAGTACGTCAGCAAGCGGCCATTTGCATGGTTCATCCTCGAGAGCTGTTTCTCCGCGTACGATTTCGCTGTATCGAACTTGTGACTTCGAATAAATTGAGCCATCGTCTGAGCAATTTTCCTGCTGATGCCCTCGACACCCGCGAGATCGCGGACCGACGCTTGTAATACGGCAGAGGGATCTCCGAAATGCGATACGAGAGCCCGTATCCTTGCCGCTCCAATTGAAGGGAATTGCGTAAGTATGATAAGATCAAGAACTGAAAACATGCTTCCTCCCGTATTATTCACAGATGATCCAATATACGATGACGGCGGTACTCTCCCCCCACTCCACTTCGTTTACTTCAGGTAAGCTTCTGTTGGACCTCCTGAATTAATTTGTTTGCTTCCCCTTCCGATACGGCTTCCGCAATTATCCTGATGATCGGCTCTGTATTCGATTTCCTCAGATGGATCCAGGAATCCTTTAAATCAATCTTTAATCCATCCTCAGTGTTAATCTCCCCGCGGCCCGCATATAACTCTTTCAATCGTGCAAAAATGTCGATCGCGCCAACTGAGTCAGTCCGTATTTTTGCTTTGACGATCGAATAGGGCGGTAACGTTTTCTTGAACTGAGACAAGGTCCCATCAAATTCTGCAAGCTGCTGCAAAAAAAGACCAATGCCGACAATCGCATCACGGGTATAATGGAGCTTTGGGAAGATGACTCCGCCGCTCCCCTCTCCGCCGATCACTGCGCCCAGTTCCTTCATTTTTTCCGCAACATTAATCTCGCCGACCGGAGTACGGACAACGCGGGCGCCGGTTCTGCTTGCAATGTCATCCACGGCGCGTGTCGTCGAAAGATTAACAACAACAACTGGTTCTTTTTTCTTTTCCTTCTCAAGAATAATTTTGACTGCGGTGGTGATTGTGTACTCCTCACCGAGCGGTTCCCCTTTTTCGGTTACAAAAACAAGACGATCAGCATCAGGATCAACGGCAATTCCAAAATCAGCGCCGTTTTCAAGCACGCATGCGCAGAGGGGTCCAAGGTTTTCAGGGACAGGCTCGGGTGTTCTGGAGAAAATTCCGGTCATATCCGTGTTGATACCGATAACATCACAATCAAGCTCACGAAGAATCTGCGGGACAATCACACTGCCGGAGGCATTTATGCAATCTGCAGCTACACGAAAGCGTCTCGCCCTAATCAGGTCCGGTTGAATAGCGGGCAACGATAGAACCTCTTCGATGTGACGCCGGATAAATTCATCGTCTGCCTTGTGGGTTCCGAGTTGTTCCGATGATGCATAGGTGAATGAGGCGATATCTGCAATCTTCCAGAGGTGTTGATTCTCCTTCTCATTTAAAAACATGCCGCTTCCCGCAATAAACTTAAGACCGTTCCATTCGGCAGGATTATGACTCGCTGTAACGGCAATACCACCCGAAGCGCCATAGCGTTCAACCGCAAGTGCGATCGTGGGTGTAGGAGCAACTCCAAGGGCTATCACGTCGCAACCCATCGACATGAGTGTGGACGAAAGGATATTTCCGATGCTTTTGCCAGTCACGCGCCCATCCCGGCCGATGACAATCTTCCCTCGTCCACAATATTCAGCAAATGCGGCTGCATATCTGACTATGACGTCGGGTGTAAGACTCTGGCCTACGATCCCTCTAACGCCTGAAATGCTTACGATGAGCGATGTTTTATCCATCTAAACGCAAGAAATTTTTCATTTTTATAACCTGTGTGAATTTACCAAAGACGTGTATGATAGTCAAATCTTGAATCTGGTTGATAATTTCCGTAAGTTACCGAAAAGAAATTAAGAGGAATGCATCAGCGATGTTTTCCGAAAGCGAAAAGAAGTATCTCCTCTCAGTCGCACGGAATTCTATCGAAAAAGCCGTCAGCGGACAAACGAGGGAGATTTATGAAAAGGTACCGGCCCCACTACGGGAACCATGCGGCGCATTT